>JAQYVO010000051.1 GCA_030145425.1 Chromatiales bacterium
ACAGGTCTCCTTCATATACACCCGTGTTTCCCGCAAACGGGATGAAGGCCGGGTAGAGCAGGTGTTGGACGCGGCTTCAGACCGGGTGCTACCCCATTGCGACCGATTCGGTGTCTGCGGTGGCTGCAGTCTGCAGCATCAGGCTCCAATGGCCCAGATCCTGGCCAAGCAGCAGGCACTGCTGGGTGCGTTTTTCCGCTCAGGCGGTCTGGTACCGAGAGCGATCCTGGAACCCTTGAAGGAAGATCAGCCATGGGGTTACCGCACCAAGGCCCGTCTGGGGGTCAAGTATGTGGAGAAAAAGGGGCGGGTGCTGGTCGGATTCAGGGAAAGGGGTACGGGGTTTATTACCGAAACCGAAGTCTGTCCCGTTCTGGACTCGAGGGTGGCCAGTCTGCATGGCCCCTTGGGAGAACTCATACTCGGGCTATCCATCAGGGATCGAATACCCCAGATCGAGATAGCCATGGGTGACGCAGCCTGTGTGTTGATCTTTCGCGTTCTCGATGCCCCCAGCAAAAGCGACATTAGCAGTCTGGAGGCCTTTGGGGTCGCACATCAGGTGTATCCCTATCTTCAGACAGGGGGACCCGATACCGTATGCAGTCTGTCCGCGAATGCCCCAGAGCTGAGTTACACCTTGCCGGATCATGATCTGAGGATGCGTTTTCAACCCGGCGACTTCACCCAGGTCAATCAGGACATGAACAGGTTGATGGTGAATCGCGCCATCGATCTGCTTGCGCCGGGTTCCGGAGACCGGATTCTGGATCTTTTCTGCGGCCTGGGAAATTTTACGCTGCCGCTTGCCCGACGGGCGCTGGAGGTGACAGGCATCGAAGGTGACGCCGGGTTGGTCGCGAGGGCCCGGGAGAATGCCCGGGACAACCGTATCGGCAACGCCCGCTTTTACTCCGCGGATCTCTATGGAGACCTCGGGCAGGAGTCCTGGATGTCCGAGCCGTTCGATCTGGCACTGCTGGACCCGCCCCGTTCAGGTGCCTTGGAGGTACTGGAACGTCTGGCGGGATTGGGTGTGACACGCATCCTGTATATCTCCTGCAATCCGGAAACCCTGGCAAGGGATGCGGCTGAACTGGTGAACCGGCACGGGTACGGGTTGGTTTCTGCCGGCGTCATGGACATGTTTCCCCATACCCATCACGTGGAATCCGTTGCGCTGTTTGAGCGGCAACCCCTGGCGGACGGCGGGCCAGTTTTATCCTGAACGAGTACTCCGTCAATATCACGTTGACAGCGTACTGGAATATCATCACACCCTTTTAGCGAGGATTAGTATGGCTACGGAAATCGAAAGAAAATTTCTGGTCGTAAACGAACAGTGGCGGGAACATGTGCTCTCCGAGTCGCGCCTGAAGCAGGGGTATCTGGCAAACCAGATAAATGCCTCCATTCGGGTGCGCATGGGAAACGGCAAGGCACACCTCAATATCAAGAGTACGACCATTGGAATCAGTCGTTCGGAGTTTGAGTACGAGGTGCCCACGGAGGACGCGGAGGCGATGCTCAGGGAGGTGGCACAGCAACCCTTTATCGACAAGACCCGTTACAAGGTTCGCTGTGGGGGCCATGTGTGGGATCTGGACGTCTTCGAGGGTGAGAACCGGGGGCTGGTGGTTGCAGAAGTGGAATTGGCCCATGAGGATGAGCGCTTCGAGATACCACCCTGGGTAGGGGATGAGGTCTCGGGGGATGCGAAATATTACAACGTCAACCTGGTGGCGATGCCTTACAGCCGATGGTGAGCGGGATCTTCAGAGATTCCCGGTCATCCAAAAACACACTCTCTCGACGAAACCCCGTCATCCCGGCGAAGGCCGGGATCCAGGGAATGCAACGAGTTACTGGATTCCGGCCTTCGCCGGAATGACGGGCTCTGGAGTCTCCGGGCGGTCGATACCTAATGGTAACTGAGAACAGACACCGCCATATCCTCGTGGACCTGGATCGCCAACGTCTTACGCTGTTCCAGCATGACCGCATCCTGCATGAATATTCCGTTTCCACGGCAATCAACGGAGCCGGTGAGGAGCCTGGCAGTGAATGCACGCCCAGGGGCCTTCATGCCATTCGTATCAAGGTCGGCACGGGGGAACCTCTGAATGGGGTATTTGTGGGGCGCCGCTCCACCGGAGAAATCTATAGCGCCCGACTGGCCGGCAAATATCCCGAACGGGACTGGATACTGACCCGTATCCTGTGGTTAACCGGCCGGGAGCCGGGAAAAAACCGCGGTGGAAAAAACGACACCCTGCGACGGTATATCTATATTCATGGCACCCCCGATTCGGAGCCCATGGGCGAGCCCCGGTCACACGGTTGTATCAGAATGCGGAACGACGATCTGGTGGAACTCTTTGATCTCGTAGATGCCGGAACCCTGGTCGACATCCGAGGGTGAATCCGGCCCTGTTTCTCCGCGTTTCGCTCCTCAACTGTCAGCAAAACCGTAGGGTCGAATTCATTCGACCGATTCGACTGTGGAGATGACATAGACCTGATGATGCAGGGAATGACGCCCGTGCTTAATGCGTCGCAGGGCATGGTGACCGTCTTGTCTTCAATGATGGGTGTTGGCCGAATGAATTCGGCCCTACTTCTTCGCGTTTCGTTCCTCAACTATCAGCACAACTGTAAGGTCGAATTCATTCGACTTCTTCGCGTTTCGTTCCTCAACTGTCAGCATAACTGTAGGGTCGAATTCATTCGACCGATTCGACTACTGAACGAAATAACTGGTGAAGTACAGGTCCTCCACCATGGGGTCACCCGTAATGGATTTCATGGTTTTTCTCACCCCTTTCAATGCTGCCTTGCGTAGCTTTTCCTTCCCCTTGGGCCCCTTGAGCTTTTGGCCGTCCTGATCGCCCAGCAGCAGAAGCAGTTCATTACGCAGTGCCGGTGTGTGGTGGGTGATTTTATCCAGATGCTCCTCATCGCGAGTCATGAGCTGAATGTTGGCGCGGACATAACTGGCTCTTCCATGAACATTGGCTATCAACGAAGGTGAAAGCTTGTAGTATAGAGGGAGGGCTTTCTCCTGCTCTTGCTCTTCGGCCGCCGGGGTGCTCCCTGACACCAGCAGGGCTGCGCTCAGAAACAACAGCGATAACAGACGCATTATCAGATCCCTATTCTGTGATACATTGCAGATGGAATGATTATCGTCACCAATATTGTCAACTGAATCCAACGATTCCGAAAGTGTGACGCAGTATGAAAGAGTCTGTTAAGCGAAAGATTTCGGCTAAGGGCTCGCGAAATAATAGGTCCATGAATTTGGGGCGTCGAGGCGCCCGTCTGGCAAGGCGCGGAAACGCAGTAATATTCGTTATCTTTCAAGTTTTCGCAACGCAGCCAGGCGGGATGAATCGGCGTCCCAAAACAGGGAGTTATTGTTTCGCGAGCCCTAAGATCACTGCGGCTCCCGGAATGCGGCTCCGATGAGTCACGGCCATCTGATGCTGGACCTCGCGGGATATCAGCTCTCCACCGAGGAGAGGGAATATCTTATGCATCCGGCTGCCGGCGGTGTGATCCTGTTCGCCCGCAACTACGAAAGTCCGGAGCAGCTGCAGTCTCTCGTGGCAGACATACATGGTCTGAAGGAACCTTCCTTGCTGGTGGCGGTGGATCAGGAAGGGGGCAGGGTTCAGAGATTCCGGGACGGATTTACCCGGTTGCCTCCTCCCGCCTGGTATGGGCGTCTCTACGGGGAGAACCCCAAGCGGGCACTGTCTGTCTCCCGGTCGGTTGGTTGGCTGATGGCGACGGAGCTTCGGAGCCTCGGCATCGATTTCAGTTTTGCGCCGGTACTGGATCTGGGTGGCAGAGGCAGCGCCGTCATAGGCGATCGGGCATTTCACTCCCAGCCGTTGGTTGTCTCCGAGTTGGCTCATGCCTGGATGGCTGGGGTTCACTCCGCCGGTATGGCGGCGGTGGGCAAACATTTCCCCGGGCATGGCAGTGTTCTGGAAGATTCCCATCTTGCCCTCCCCGTGGACCGGCGCCGGCCCGAGGATGTCATGGTAGAGGATCTGTTGCCTTTTCAGCGTCTCATCGATGAAGGGATCGAGGCGATCATGCCTGCCCATGTGGTCTACGAACAGGTGTCCCCCGAGCTGGCCGGCTTTTCCGGGTTCTGGTTGAAAGAGGTGCTCAGGGGCAGACTGGGATTTCAGGGTGTCGTGTTCAGCGACGATCTGACTATGGCCGCCGCGGCTGAAGTGGGGGGATTCGCGGAACGTGCGCAGCACGCCCTGGAGGCCGGTTGTGACATGATACTTGTCTGCAATAATCCCGACGGGGTGGTTGAGGTCATGGAAGCGCTGGATTCCTATACGGATCCTGCCGCACAGATGCGCCTGATCAGAATGCACGGCAGAAAAACCTACAACCGGGAAAAGCTGCGTATGGATGTCAGGTGGCGCAACGCTATCGATGCCATAGCCGAGTACGAGGGAAACCCTGTGCTCGATCTGGACTTGAATTCCTAAAGAGATTATTAATCTTGCAAACTGCCTGTCGTGCGGGCTGCACCCGGTTCTATTTGTTTGGGACAAACTTGCAATTTGTCCATGAATGTGAGAAATATAAACAAAATAAATATGGATTAAAATTACAATAAAAACAGTAAATTAGAAAAAACTTATAGATCGTCGGGGCAAATTGGAAAAGGGTCAGGGAAACCCCGCAGTTACCCACCACTTGCTTGAGGGCGGCCGTTTCGTTGCATATCCCGCACGACATGGGTCGGTGAAGGGGAGATTGGTTAAGAGACTAATGTTGTATGCAGGAGGTTCAGGACAATGAAAGGGCTTGACGAATTCAGGAGTACGCAGCTGGAAATTCTGGAAATGATCGGCGATCTGAAGATTATGCTGAAACCAGAGCAGCTCAAGGCGAAACCCAACGCCAAGGCGGCCCACGAGGCGCTCTGTGCGCTGGGCCAGAAACTCAAGGATCATCTCGCAGCCGAGGACAAGGGCCTTTATCCACCGCTGCTCACCCATGAGGACCCCAAGCTCAAATCCCTGGCCTGGGGGTTTATCAGTGGCGAGAAGCCTCTTAGAAAGCAGTTCGACAGTTATTATCATGCCTGGTTGAAGGATTGCGATTTCTCGTTTTCAGAGAAGTTTATGGGAGAGACCCAGGAAATATTTACCCTGATTGAGGCAAGAATAGAGCGGGAACAAACGGTATTGTTTCCCAAGCTGGAGGAGAGCGGCGTATTTGCGGCTGCCGCAGGTTGAATTAAAATAATACTCAATAATAAAAACCCTAAGCATGCCGGCTATCGCCGGCATTTTTTTCATCTGTTTCTCCAGACTTTTTCAATTCTGGTTCGAAAGCATGGCTGAACTGGCAATCATAGGAGGTTCCGGGCTGACCCGTCTGGAAGTACTCCAGGAAACAGGCAGGCAGGCTGTTGACACCCCGTTTGGGAAACCTTCTGCGCCCCTGATTCTCGGATCTCTTGATGGGCATAGTGTAGTCTTTCTGCCTCGTCACGGGGATAAACACACAATTCCTCCCCACAAGGTGAATTACCGGGCCAATATCTGGGCGCTGAAACAGCTTGGTGTAAGACGGATCGTTGGTATAGCTGCAGTGGGAGGTATTGGTCCCGACTCGAAACCCGGCACAATCGCGATACCCGATCAGATCATAGATTACACTTCTGGAAGAAAGCACACATACTTCGATGAGGGTCTGGCTCATGTCACCCATGTCGATTTTACCCAGCCTTATTGCGAGGAACTGCGCTGTCTGCTGATGGTGGCGTCCTCTGCTGCGGGTGTGGCTGTAACCACCGGCGGAACCTATGGCGTGACCCAGGGCCCGCGGCTGGAGACGGCCATGGAGATTAATCGAATGGCACGGGACGGCTGTGGCCTGGTAGGTATGACAGGGATGCCGGAGGCTGCCCTGGCAAGGGAACTGGAGGTGCGTTACGCATGTTGTTCGGTCGTGGCCAACTGGGCTGCAGGTCGCGGCGCCGGTCCTATTACCATGCAGGAGATCGAAAAAAACCTTTCCACTGGAATGAAGGGTGTAATCAGGTTGTTGTCGAGGCTGGTGGCGGATATTGCGGCGGATTGATACATCGCATAGATTATAAGAACAGTAGGGGTTTAAGCTACCTCTTATGTAGTCAGAGGTTTAGTATGGCCCAGGGCGCGGTTATTGAAGAAGCTCTGGTGTCGAAAAAGACAACCATGCAGTTTCCCAAGTGAACAAGAAAACCGCAAAAACAAAGGCGACCGGGAAATCCGCCAATAAAATAACTGCCGGGAAAGCGGCGAAAAAATCGGCAGAGAAGAAAGCCGCGAGGAAAGCGGCAAAAAAAGCGGCCGAAAAGAAAGCTGCCAGAAAAGCAGCGAGAAAGGCGGCCGAGAAGAAAGCCGCGAAAAAGGCGGCGGGGAATAAGGCGGCCAGGAAAAAAGCCGATAAAAAACAGGAGGCCGGGAAGAAATCCGCCAAAAATAAAGCAGGGCATAAACGGGTGGACAAAGACGGTAAAAAGGTAAAGCGCAAAGCCGGCTCCACTGCAAAGGATGCGGGGCAAGGCGGCAAGAAGCGAGACGGTGGTGAACCATTGGTCTCCGTTGTGCAGGAGCCTGTCGACGGCAGCACATTCCAGGAAACGAAAATCAGGATAAACAGAAGTGAGGCTGCTGCGGGGATCCAGTCCCAGGCATCCTTGCATGATGAGGTTCAAAAACGATCGGAGGACTTGAAAAAGATGTCATCAGATTCAGCCCAAGCCCAGGAACTCACTCCGGCAAAACGCGCCATGGGATTCTGGCCAAAAATTGTCGTCGCTATCATCGTAGTCATTGCGGGGTTTATGTATATCCGCTCCATTGCGGACAAAGACAGGGTGATGCCTGTAGCGGACGTGACGTCGCCGCCTCCGGCGGCCGATATCCAGTTGGAGGGTAAAGGCATGAGCGATGCAGTACCCGTGACAATTGGTTCCGTTATCACAGAAGAGGTGCCGGTGATCCCCGCCGGTGCCCCTTCCGAATCAGATGAGAGTACGAATCAAAGCGAACAGCAGGCTGCTCAGAGCGAACCCGAGACACTTGCCCCGCCAATGATGCGGGAAACCGCGGAAGCGGCATCTGTAGAGCCGGATCAGGCAGCGGCAGAAATGCCGGCCCCGGAAACGGAATCCGTGATGGTGCCGCCCGTAATTCCCACTCCGCCAGTAGCCCCGGTTGAGCAGCCGGCGCAGGAAACAGCCGTGGCGGAGGAGTCTGAAACAGCGCCTATCGCGGAAGCAGAGCCGGCATTCGCAGCACCCGCAGTGGAAGCTGAGCAGGCGCCAGGTCCGGATGTCGTGGAGGGGGTCCCCGGACCCACACCGATGGCCCCGGCTCCCGTGGATTCCAGCAAGGATACCGGTGCCGGCGACCCCGGCGGATATCCGCCTCATCCGTCTTTCAAGGAGATGTTTGGCTACGACCGGCCTGTACCTCCCGAAATGCCCTCGCGATACGACAGATTTCAGGGATCAGAAAGCCAGGAGCGGCCAAAAGGAGACTATCAGTATCCCCAGAGAATGATGCGTCGGCCGTTTCCGGGAGGTATGGAAAATCGGAGTTACCCCGGCAGGCATCCCGGGGAGTATTCACGCGGCTATGCCCCGAACTACGATCAAGGGTATCCGGGTGAAAGGGGCTACGGTTACGGGCCGGGTTATTCCCGGGGTTATGCCCCACCGTCGGGATATCAGCAGAGTTTTGCACCCGGATATCCACAAGGATACCAGCAGGGTTATGCGCCCGGGTATTCACAAGGATACCCGGAGGATTACTCTCAGCCCTATCCCCAGGGCCAGAATCCCTACTCCGGAGGTTATGCCCCTTACAGATGGTAGGGGTCGAATAAATTCGACCCTACATTTATGTTCCGGCTTTGCCGGGTTAGGACTTGTCCGCTGGCGGGGTCTTCGGAGGTGTCGAATCGGCGGAGGGTGGGCTTCCGGATAACACTTTCTCAACCGGTTTAGGCCTTGATTCAGGCGTATCTTTCCCGGTCTTCGGGTCATTGGCTGGTGGTTGGGAGCCCTGACTTTTTTCCGGCTGCCGATTCGTATTAGACAGCTCCGCGCCGGTCCCGTTGTTGGACGCCCTTTTTGTCGCCTCTTTTGCCGGCAAGGATTTATCCGCCGCGGTGGTCCGCTCTCTGGCCGATTCTTCTGCTGATTGCCCGTTGTCAGCCCGGCGCTCTCCCGCCGGCTTTGCCTCTACGGGCTGGGATTGCTGGGGGGCTGCCGGCGCAGCTGCCTCCTGGGTTCTTTCTTTCTGCGGCCCGGTTTCGGTATTTTGGTTCTCCGGGTCTCTTCGGGGCCTGCGGCCACGGCCGGAACGCGATCGACCACGTCCGCCACTGTTTTCAGATGCCCCGGTCGCCTGGGATGTTTCAGGCGGCGTGGCGTTCGTGGACGCCTCCTGATCTCCAGACGAATCCTGGGTCCTGGTTTCGTTGGTCTGGTTGGGCTTGCGTCTGCGGCGGCCGCCGCCACGGCGTCCCCTGCGGGACCCGGGTGCCTGACGATTCTGGTCTGTAGACTCCTGTTCCCTGCCGCCCGACGTTTTTGAGCTGGTTTCCGCAGTCTCCGCCGAGGATTCCCTGCGTGGCTTGGAGCCCGCGGAGCTGTCAGGCTTGTTCGATCTCTTGTCACTCTGGGACTGGTTGGATTGGTGGCGTCTGCCTGTACCACTACCCTGAGCGGGCCGTCTGCGGCCGCGTTGACGGTTCGACTCGTCACGCCGGGATGGGGGATTTCTGGAGGGAGCTTTCTTTTCCGGTATTTCCTGGGGCTCGGCTTCTTTTTCAGGAACCACGGCACTCCAGAGCCGCTTGAAGAATCCGGTTTTCTCGACCGATTCTTCCGCCTCTATCGATCTGCGCGCGGGCGCAGGTGTGGCGGGAGTAATGCGGGTCACCGCGGGGCTTGCCGCTTTCAACTCTTCGGGCTTTTGGGATTCCATTGTCGATTCGCCGGGTTCCGACACCATGGTGTAGCTGGCTGAACTGTCTGCGCTCCCGGTCTGGTCCTGTTGGCGTAATCTTTCCAATTCGTAGTGAGGGGTCTCCAGATGTATGTTCGGGACCAGCACCACGTCTACGGCCTGGCGATTTTCAATGTCATGGATTACCTGGCGTTTCTCGTTCAGCAGAAAAGTGGCTACGTCCACCGGCAGCTGCGCAACGATCTTGACCGTATTCTCCTTCATGGCGTTTTCTTCGATGATCCGAAGCACCGAAAGGCCCAGGGATTCCACATCCCGGATAAACCCGTGGCCGCTGCAGCGGGGGCAGACGTGTTGACTCGACTCGCCAAGGGAGGGGCGAAGACGCTGACGGGACATTTCCAGCAGCCCAAATCGTGAGATTCTGCCTACCTGAACCCTGGCCCGATCCTCTTTCAGGGCATCTTTCAGGCGGTTTTCCACCTCCCGCTGATTTCGGGCGGGTGTCATATCGATGAAATCGATGACGAAAAGGCCGCCCATGTCTCTGAGCCGCAGTTGCCGTGCCACTTCGTCGGCGGCTTCAAGATTGGTGTTGAGAGCCGTCTCCTCGATATCGCTGCCTCTGGTGGCCCTGGCAGAGTTGATATCGACGGATGTGAGGGCCTCGGTGTGGTCTATGACGATGGCGCCGCCGGACGGCAGTCTGACCTCGCGCTGGAACGCGGATTCGATCTGACTTTCGATCTGGTAACGGCTGAACAGGGGAACCTCATCCTGATAATGGTGCATCTTTCGGGAATACTGAGGCATTACCTGCTCGATGAATTCGCAGGCTTCCTTGTGGACATCGGGATGGTCAATAAGAATCTCCCCGATGTCAGCCCGCAGATAGTCTCTGATGGAGCGGATAATGACATTGCTCTCCTGATAGATCAGGAAGGGAGCAGATTTCTCCTTGGAAGAGGTGTCGATGGCTTGCCAAAGCTGAAGCAGGTAGTCCAGGTCCCACTGGAGCTCCTCTGAGTTTTTCCCCACACCGGCGGTGCGGACGATCAGTCCCATGCCATCGGGTATCGTGAGGCCGCTCATGGCTTCTCGAAGGTCGCTACGATCCTGGCCCTCGATGCGCCTGGAGACACCGCCTGCCCTCGGGTTGTTGGGCATCAGAACCAGGTAACGGCCGGCAAGAGAGATGAAAGTGGTCAGGGCCGCACCCTTGTTGCCCCGCTCTTCCTTCTCCACCTGTATGACCAGTTCCTGGCCCTCCCTGATGGCATCCCGGATGTTGACCCGGCCACCCTCCGACAGGGAGGCCTCGGAAAAGTAGCTTCGGGAGATCTCCTTCAGGGGCAGGAATCCATGCCGGTCGGATCCGTATTCCACGAACGCAGCCTCCAGGCTGGGTTCGACCCGGGTTACTTTCGCTTTGTAAATATTAGCTTTTTTCTGCTCCCGGCCGGCAGATTCGATGTCGAGGTTGAACAGCTTCTGGCCATCCACGATGGCCACGCGCAACTCTTCAGGCTGAGTTGCATTGATCAGCATTCGTTTCATATTGTTAATTGTCCTTGTGCGCGCCACCAAGCAGCAGGACCCATCTGGTGGACGGGGCTTCCTGGACCGCGGCCGATAACGACTGCCTATCCCGGTGTCGGGTAAGCGGTTGCTCCAACCACTCTCGTCGACAATCCTGGAATCCAAGGGAGGTTAAAATCCTCCCGGGCGGTTTCTACCACCCTCGGGCAGCACCGGCTCAGGCGCGCGCATTTTTCGATTACCGCTTTCCCGCGGTTAATCATTTGTTAAGTTTCGATACCGGAAATTCAGCTGTCAGGCCAGTGCCCATTGTTTCAAGTTTTGGAGCATGAATCGGCTGTTCAGGACAGGCGTGTCATTCAGGTACCAGAAGACACAGGCTATACAGCCTGCGCCGAGTAATCGTTCGTTATGTCTGGCGGATGCCTGCCTCAACACTACAGGGCAGGTCGGATTTACCACCAACAGCTGATTATAACTGTCTTGTGCAGTGGCATCAAACAAGCTGGGAACTGCTATCATAGCCGTGATGTCAGAGCCCCAACAGCCCAAGACCTCCGTCAGGACCCTATCGGTGGATGAAGACGTGGCGGGGCAACGTATAGACAATTTCCTGATTCGGCAGTTGAAAGGCGTTCCGAAAAGCTTCGTATACCGGATACTGAGGCGAGGTGAGGTACGGGTAAACAAGGGCCGGATAAAGGCGGGCTACCGACTGCAACCGGGAGATATGGTACGAATACCTCCGGTCCGGCTGTCGGACAGGCCCAAGTCCAGCCCCGGTCAGTGGATCACGAAACGGCTGGACGGGGCCGTTCTGTATGAAGATGACCGGTTTCTGGTGCTCAACAAGCCGTCCGGTCTGGCCGTCCATGGAGGCAGCGGGCTAAGCCACGGTGTCATCGAGGCACTGCGTGAGATGCGTACCGAAGATCGGCATCTCGAGCTGGTCCACCGTCTGGACCGGGATACCTCGGGCTGCCTCCTGATTGCCAGGAAACGCAGTGCCCTGAGGATTCTGCATGAGCTTTTGCGGACCAGGCAGGTGCAGAAACGCTATCTTGCACTCCTCGCAGGCAGCTGGCCCCGGGACAGCCTGGAGGTGGACGAACCTTTGGCAAAAAACAGACTGCAAAGTGGAGAGCGAATGGTTCGGGTGGATTCCCGCGGCAAGCAGGCCCAGACCCGGTTCAGGGTTTTGCGGAGATACCGGGATGCCATGCTGGTGGAAGCCAGGCTGATGACTGGTCGCACACATCAGATCAGGGTCCATGCCGCCCATTTGGGAACCCCCATCCTGGGCGACGACAAGTATGGAGACGATTTGTTGAATCGCCGTATGCGGGAAAAGGGCCTCAGACGCCTGTTTCTGCATGCGGCCTCGCTGAGCTTCAGATGGCCTGAAGAAGAGGGGGATATCACTGTCAAGGCACCCCTTGATCCCGATCTCGACACCCTGCTGGAACGCCTGAGTCTGGAGTCTTGAAGAATCGGAATTTTAAGCTCCTGGTGTTCGACTGGGACGGCACCTTGATGGATTCGGAGGCACGCATCCTATCCTGTGTTAAGGCGGCTGCCCGAGATCTCGGCTTGGAAACGCCTGCCGACAACGCAATCCGCAACATCATCGGACTCGGTCTCGAGGAGGCGGTACTCATGTTGTTCCCCGGTCTGGAGCGGTCGGGGGTGGTTGCCGTGATCGACCGTTACAGACACCATTACCTGCATGCCGACGAGACGCCCACCGAACTGTTTCCGGGCTCGCTGAACGTCCTCCGGGAACTGGAAAGCCGGGAGTACCTGCTCGCGGTCGCTACCGGCAAGGGCCGGCAGGGGTTGCAGAAGGTATTGAACTCCACCCGGCTTGAGCATCTTTTTCATGCCACCCGATGCGCGGACGAGACCTTTTCCAAGCCCCATCCGCAGATGCTGCTGGAGATCCTGGATGAACTGGGGGTGGAAGCGGACGCGGCTCTGATGATCGGAGACACGGAATACGATCTGCAGATGGCCAGCAATGCGGGTGTCAGGAGTGTGGCGGCAGGTTATGGAGCCCATGAACCGGAGCGATTAGTGGGGCATGGGCCGTTGACAATTCTGGAGGATATAGCCGATTTGATCGGCTGGCTGGACGACGG
>JAQYVO010000112.1 GCA_030145425.1 Chromatiales bacterium
CTCACTCAGGAGGGTGTTGTAAAAGCCGCCTTTCCCCTCGGGAAAGGGTTGGGGTTAGGGAATCATGTAGGGTCGAATTCATTCGACCGAAGTTTAAGTTGAAGCAACCGGCTGTTGGCCGAATGAATTCGGCCCTACAGGGGGGCATAACCGGTTATATTCCCCCCCCTCATCCCCGCCTTCTCCCTCAGGGAGAGGGTGTGTTTTCAGAGGAACCTGGTTAAGAGCAGCACATGAACAAGATACGAAGACTGTCCACCTCCGATCCGGATTTCCGGCAACAGCTGGACCAACTCCTTGCCTGGGAATCGGTGTCCGATGAAGGGGTAAAACGTACGGTGGAAGACATCATCGCCGACATTCGTGCCCGTGGTGACGAGGCGCTGCTTGAATACACCAGCCGTTTCGATGGCTGGCGGCCACAATCCGCCGGTGATCTGGACATCCCGCGGCAACAGCTCGAAAGGGCCTGGCAGGGCATACCCCCCGAGCAACGGCAGGCACTTCAGCATGCGGCAGGCCGCATACTTGCCTATGCAGAGAGACAACGGATGGAGTCCTGGAGTTACACCGAGGAAGACGGCACGCTGCTGGGCCAGCAGGTGACGCCCCTGGATAGGGTGGGGCTCTACGTGCCCGGGGGCAAGGCCGCCTATCCGTCGTCGGTGTTGATGAACGCACTGCCCGCCAAAGTCGCCGGAGTGGCCGAACTCATCATGGTTGTCCCCACCCCCGGCGGAGAGGTGAATGAACTGGTGCTGGCGGCCGCCCATGTCAGCGGCGTGGACCGGGTCTTCACCGTAGGGGGCGCCCAGGCGATTGCCGCACTGGCCTACGGCACAGGGTCCGTGCCGGTCGTGGACAAGATCGTGGGGCCGGGAAATATCTATGTTGCCACCGCAAAACGGGCGGTGTTCGGCCAGGTGGGAATCGACATGGTGGCGGGACCGTCGGAGATCCTGGTCATCTGTGACGGCGGTACCGACCCCGACTGGGTGGCGATGGACCTGTTTTCCCAGGCCGAGCATGACGAGGACGCCCAGGCGATTCTGCTTTGCCCCGATGCAGGATTCATAGACAGGGTGACAGAAAGCATCGAAAGGCTGTTGCCCACCATGGAGCGGGAACCCATCATCGCCACCGCCCTGTCGGAAAGGGGCGCCCTCATCAGCTGCAGGGATCTGACCGAGGCCTGCGAGGTGGCAAACATCATTGCCCCGGAGCACCTGGAGCTCTCGATTGAGGAACCGCAGGCCGCCGCGGCCATGATCCGGCATGCGGGCGCCATATTCATGGGGCGCCACACTTCCGAACCGCTGGGAGATTACTGCGCCGGGCCCAATCATGTGCTGCCCACCTCGCGCACGGCACGATTTTCCTCGCCCCTCGGGGTGTATGATTTTCAGAAGCGATCCAGCCTGATCATGGCTTCCGCGGAAGGTTCGGATACCATGGGGCGAACCGCATCGGTTCTGGCCAGGGGTGAGGGGCTGACCGCCCATGCCCGTTCCGCTGAGTATCGCCTCAAGTAGGTTTGTGGCTTAGTTATACTCCTGACTTGAGTAACTATGGGCGCCCATGACTGAAGAAACCGGTAAAGAGCTTGTAAAGCGCTGGGTGCGTCCCGCCATCCGTGAACTCTCGGCCTATCATGTCCAGGAGGCGGAAGGCCTGATCAAGCTGGATGCCATGGAGAATCCCTATCGTTGGCCGGAAGCCCTGCGGGAGGAGTGGCTGGGACTGCTGCGTACCGCCGAAGTCAACCGCTATCCCCATCCCCAGGCCCCGGGGGTCAAGGCGGCGCTGCGCGAGTCAATGGCGATACCCGCCGAAGCGGAGCTGGTACTCGGCAACGGTTCCGACGAACTCATACAGATGATTGCCATGACCCTGGGTGGTGCCGGGCGGACCATCCTGTCGGTGGAACCCAGCTTCGTCATGTACCGCATGATCGCAACTTTCCTGGGCATGGATTACGTCGGTGTGCCCCTGCAGACGGACGATTTCAATCTGGACCTGGAGGTACTGCTGGCGGCGGTAGAACGTCACCGGCCGGCAGTGATATTCCTGGCATACCCCAACAATCCCACCGGGAATCTTTTCGACGAAGCGGCCCTGCTGCGGATCATCGAGGCTGCCCCCGGCCTGGTGGTGGTGGATGAAGCCTATGCCCCTTTCACCGACGCCAGTTTTCTGCCGCGGCTTGGGCGGTATGACAACCTGGTGGTCATGCGCACCCTCTCCAAGATGGGTCTTGCCGGGCTAAGATTGGGGCTGCTTGCGGGTCCGGCAGTCTGGCTGCGGGAGATAGAAAAGACCCGCCTGCCTTACAACATCAACATACTGACCCAACTGAGCGTGGCGTTTGCCCTCCGGCATCGGGAGGTTTTCGATACCCAGACCGCGGCCATTCGCGAGGCCCGCGAAGCTATGTTCGAAGCCTTTCAGACCCGCAAGGACATGGAACCTTTCCCCAGCGAAGCGAATTTTATCCTGTTGCGCCTGACCCGAGACAGGGTCGCGGATGTCCACCGGGCATTGCGGGACCGGGGGGTGCTTGTGAAGCTGATGCACGGCTCCCATCCCCTGCTTGAAGACTGCCTGAGGGTGACGGTTGGGACACCCGGGGAAAACCTGGCTATGTTGGATGCATTCGACGAGGTTTTGTAGGGCCAAGAAAAAGGGCCAAGGGCAGAGGGCCGAGGAAGAGAGGCTGGGGGGGATTTGGGGGACGAGTGGTGTAGGGTCGAATTCATTCGACCGATGCTTGATTGGAATCAACCGGTTATTGGCCGAATGAATTCGGCCCTACAACGGTGGTATCTTAAACCTCGGCCCTCGACCCTCGGCCCTATCTTCGTCCTATCTTTCCAAATCCGGGCTCCCCGGCCTCTCGATGATTTGGGCTTCTAGCTTCAACGGCCGGTCACCCCGCCAACCCCGGACCTCCACAGTGGAGCCCGGAGCAAGGGCGGAAATGATGTCGAGGATCTCCTGGGTGCTTCCGGGAACCCGGTTGTCGATTTGGGTGATGATGTCGCCCGGCTCCAGGCCGGCGAGATCGGCGGGACCGCCCTGCAGCACCCCGGAGACCAGCACGCCCCTGATTTCCCGGAGCCCGAAGGATTCCGCCAGCTCCGGTGTGATGTCCTGACCGGCGACCCCAAGCCAGCCCCTCACTACGCGACCCTGGGTAAGGATCTGGTTCATCACCCCTTTCGCCAGGGCCACGGGAATGGCGAATCCGATACCGTGGGAACTGCCGGTCTGGGAGAAGATGGCGGTATTGATTCCCACCAGCTCGCCGTAGGCGTTGATTAATGCGCCGCCGGAGTTACCCGGGTTGATGGCGGCGTCGGTCTGGATGAAGTTCTCGAACGTGTTGATGCCAAGCTGACTTCGGCCGGTGGCACCCACAATACCCATGGTGACCGTCTGCCCCACCCCAAAGGGATTGCCTATCGCCAGGACCACGTCCCCCACCCTGAGGTGATCCGAGTCACCCACCGTAATCACGGGCAGATCCTCCGCCTCCACCCTGATCACGGCCAGATCCGTGTCCGGATCGGTGCCCGCGACCTGTGCGTCCAGAGATCTGCCGTTTTGGAGGACCACGCGTATATCATCTGCCCCGGCAATCACGTGGTGGTTGGTGAGTATGAATCCCTCCTCGCTGATCACCACGCCCGACCCGAGACTGTTGAGGCGCTTTTTGCGGGGTGCCGAGGAGAACTGGTCTCCGAAGAAATGTTTGAAGAGGGGACTGTCGAAAAGGTGATCCCTGTTTTCCACACGCACCTTGGTGGCATAGATGTTGACTACCGAAGGCGTCGCCTTTTCCACCGCCTCGGCATAGGAGACGGGGCCGGCCTGGGGTGCGCCGAAGCGTTTAACGATCGAGGGCTCCGGTCGGGGGCGCGGATCCGGGGGTTCCATCAGGCTCAGGGTCAGAACGGCCGCAGCCAGTCCCGCGGCGATTGAGATAATGGCAAAAGAGGCAAATCGGGGTAGTTTCATTTTCTTCGGGATCAGGGATTCAAACTAATACGCGGCGGTGGGGGGTGCTTACCAAAGCCACCCCAATCGCGATAACCTAACATATCTGAGCTAGTACCCCGTCAATATCACGTTGACGGGGTACACTGGCATTCAATACATCACCCAGTGTGGAGCCCTTTCAATGATCCGAACCGGACCTCTGGAAACCTATTGCGATGAACTGTTGAATGCCCCGGCATTCGAGGACTACTGTCCAAACGGTCTGCAGGTGGATGCAGGCACGGTGGAGATAAACAGCATCGTGACCGGGGTGACTGCCAGCATGGCACTTATCGAAGCGGCGGCGGCAGCGGACGCCGACCTGCTGCTGGTACACCATGGCTACTTCTGGAAAGGTGAAGGAACAACGTTGACCGGCATCAAAGGTCAGAGAGTGCGCCTGCTCATGCGGGAAGGCATCAACCTGATTGCCTATCATCTGCCGCTGGATGCCCACCCCGAGCTCGGGAACAATCGTACCCTGGGGGATCGCCTGGCGTTTCCCGGTGCGGCGTCCATTCCCGGGTCGGAGGGGCTGATCTGGACCGCCGAACTGCCAGGGGGCCTCACGCCTGCGGCCCTCTCCAGGCGTATAACCGATGCCCTGGGGCGAGAGCCCATGCACATAGCCGGCGGGCGGAAGGGAGACATTCATCGTATCGGATGGTGCACCGGTGCAGCCCAGGGCTATCTGGAACAGGCGGCAGCGGCCGGTATGGATGCCTTTATCAGCGGTGAGATTTCCGAACAGACGGTTCATCTGGCCCGGGAATTGGGTGTTCACTACTTTGCCGCAGGCCATCACGCCACCGAGCGGTTCGGGGTTCAGGCGCTTGGGGAGCATCTAGAAAAAAGATTCGGCCTGCATCATCAGTTCATCGAAATTCCCAACCCGGTGTGATCGTGTGGTTGACTGAGATCTTATGCGGCTCTTCCCCTGATAAAGTGGGTAGATTGCCGTTGTAGGGCCGAATTCATTCGGCCAACAGGCGGTTGATTCAACTCGAGCATCGGTCGAATAAATTCGACCCTACATTATTCCCTCACCCCAACCCCCGGCTTTGGCATCCTGCACCGCCGATCGGCGGGATACAGTCTGATATCACCGGCGAAACCTCGTCGACGGTGTTTTTAAGGGGGGAAAATCCGTATTCAGACTGTGCAAATCTTGACCTTCCGCAGTGCATGTTGGAAAATCACCGGTCTGGTAGTGAGTAAATTCAGCATATTCTGATTTTGCACTTGAGTGGCGTTTCAAATCCGCCAGATTAAATCAGAATTGTCCCATCCGATTCCGGGGATCGTTAGCATGAGCGCAGGTGATGTGGATCTGAAAAAGCGGCGGTTGTTGACCGCCGCCACGAGTGTGGTCGGCGCTGTCGGTGCCGGTTATGTGGTTTATCCTTTCTTGGCCTCCTGGGCTCCCAGTGAAAAGGCCAAGGCGGCCGGCGCACCGGTGGAGGCGGATATCAGCAAGCTCGAGCCGGGGCAGTTGCTGCGCGTCAAGTGGCGGGGCAAGCCGGTCTGGATAGTGCGCCGCACCGAGCAGAACCTCCAGGATCTCACGTCCCTGGAATCCCTGCTGGCGGATCCCAACTCGGAGATGCCCCAGCAGCCGGAATACGCCAAGAACCCCCACCGTTCGATCAAGCCTGAATACCTGTTGGCTATCGGCATCTGCACCCATCTGGGTTGCTCCCCGACCTTCAGGCCCGAAGTCGCACCGGCCGATCTGGGAGCGGATTGGAAGGGAGGGTTTTTCTGCCCCTGCCACGGTTCACGGTTCGATCTGGCCGCACGGGTCTACAGCGGCGTCCCGGCGCCGACCAACCTGGTCATTCCCCCGCATCAATACCTGTCAGATACCAGGATCCTGATCGGTGAAGACGGAGGAGCCGTCTGATGAGCAAAATGAAAGGCATGGTCGACTGGATCGACGAACGCTACCCGATGACCAAGGTGTGGAATGAGCACCTGGCGGAATACTACGCACCCAAGAACTTCAATTTCTGGTACTTCATGGGCTCGCTGGCCATGCTTATGCTGGTGAACCAGATCCTGACCGGTGTCTGGCTGGCCATGATGTATAAACCGGACGCAACCCTCGCCTTTGGTTCCGTGGAATACATCATGCGGGACGTGGACTGGGGCTGGCTGATCCGCTACATGCACTCGACCGGGGCCTCGGCATTTTTTGTCGTCATCTATCTACATATGTTCCGGGGGCTCATCTACGGCTCCTACCGCAAACCCAGGGAACTGCTGTGGATCATCGGTGTGATCCTTTACGTGGTGATGATGGCCACGGCCTTCATGGGTTATCTGCTGCCCTGGGGACAGATGTCCTACTGGGGTGCCCAGGTGATCATCAACCTGTTCTCCGCCGTCCCGGTGGTGGGCGAGGAACTGGGTGTCTGGATTCGTGGCGACTATGTTATATCCGATGTAACACTCAACCGTTTCTTCTCGCTGCACTATCTGCTCCCGTTCCTGCTGGCTGCGATCGTATTTGTGCACATCATCGCGCTGCACAAGGTGGGATCGAACAACCCTGACGGCATCGAGATCAAGAAGGGTCCGAAAGGCAACAAGTGGAGTGATACGGCCCCCGCTGACGGTATTCCCTTCCACCCCTACTACTCGGTGAAGGACATCGCCGGGGTGGCCGGTTTCCTGTTCCTGTTTGCGGCGGTGGTGTTTTTTGCGCCTGAGATGGGC
>JAQYVO010000124.1 GCA_030145425.1 Chromatiales bacterium
CTCACACACCGGCAGGGGTAGCCGGTTAGAGAGCCGCTCGGGGAAAAGCGGCTCGGCGTCCAAAGACGCGTATCAGTTAGGACCAGGGTGATTCCTGAGAGTTCCGCACAGGTATTAAAAAAGGGCCTAGGGCCTAGGGCCTAGGGAAGAAGGAAGAGAAAACGCGGGTAAAACAACCATCTTTCGAAACCCGTGTTTTACTTCGCTCAACGCAGACTTCCGGCTATTCTTCCCTTGGCCCTTGGCCCTCGGCCCTCGGCCCTTCCTAGGCCTGCATTGAGCAAAGCGAAACGCAGGGATCACCAAGCTCAGTGCGCCTCATCCCAATTGTCGCCGATGCCCACGTCCACCAGTAGCGGCACCTTCAGGCTGGCGGCGGATTCCATGGTATTGCTGATATGGGCACAGGCACTTTCCAGGACCTCCTCGCGGATCTCGAACACCAACTCATCGTGAACCTGCATGATCATGCGCAGGGGAGGTGCGGTTTCCTGGATCCAGTGGTCAAGGGATAGCATGGCACGCTTGATGATATCCGAGGCGGTGCCCTGCATGGGGGCGTTGATGGCCGTCCTTTCCGCCGCGGCGCGGCGCTGCCCGTTTCGGGCTTTGATCTCCGGCAGGTAGAGCCGGCGACCGAATACCGTCTCAACATAGCCCTGTTCGTGGGCAACGGCACGCGTCCTGTCCATAAATTCCCTGACCCCCGGATAACGATCGAAATAGAGATCCACATAGGTTTGGGCGGCTCGGCGCTCGATGCCCAGCTGCCGCGCCAGGCCGAAGGCCGACATTCCGTAAATCAGTCCGAAATTGATCGCCTTGGCGGACCGGCGTTGCTCCGAGCTCACCGCATCGGTGGATTCAGAGCCGAAAACCTCGGCTGCCGTGGCACGGTGGATATCGGCACCCTCCGCGAAGGCCTTCAGCAACCCCGTATCCCCGGACAGGTGTGCCATGATTCTCAGCTCGATCTGGGAGTAGTCCGCGGCCACCATGCGGTATCCTTCCTCCGGGATAAAGGCCTGGCGTATGCGCCTGCCCTCCTCGCTGCGTACGGGAATGTTCTGCAGATTGGGATCCGAGGAGCTGAGGCGCCCGGTAGCGGCTACCGCCTGATGATAGGAGGTGTGGACCCGGCCGGTGCCCGGATCGACCATGCGGGGCAATTTCTCCGTGTAGGTGGACTTCAGCTTGGCCAGCCCCCGGTGCTCAAGGATCAGTGAGGGCAGCTCGAAGCCTCTCTCGGCCAGTTCCTGAAGCACTGATTCCGAAGTGGAGGGCGCCCCTTTCGGTGTCTTCGAGATAATGGGCAATTCCAGCTTCTCGAAGAAAATCTCCCCGATCTGCTTGGGCGATCCCAGGTTGAACGGCTGGCCTGCCATCTCATAGGCCTGTTGCTCCAGAGACGACATGCGCTTGGCAAGTTCCCCGCTCTGGCGATTCAGCATGCCGCTGTCTATTCGCACACCGATGCGTTCCATACGCGACAGCACAGGCACCAGGGGCATCTCCAGTTCCAGGAACAGGCTCTCCAGGGCCGGTTCGGCCTGGAGCCTGGGCCACAGCGCCTGGTGCAGCCGAAGCGTGATATCCGCATCCTCCGCGGCATAGGGGCCGGCCTGATCCAGGGGCACCTGCCCGAATTCCAGCTGCTTGGCGCCTTTGCCCGCTACGTCCTCAAATTTGATGGTCTGGCACTCCAGATACTTTCGGGCGAGGGAGTCCATGTCGTGGCGGGTGGCGGTGGAATCCAGGACGTAGGATTCCAGCATGGTGTCGTAGGCAATCCCCCGCATGGCGATGCCGTGGCGGGCCAGGACGCTCATGTCGTACTTCAGGTTCTGGCCCAGCTTCGATCTGCCTGGATCTTCCAGCAAGGGTTTCAGGACCCCGAGCACCACCTCCCGGTCCAGTTGCTCCGGCGCACCCGGGTAATCGTGGGCCAGGGGTACATAGGCCGCCTTTCCCGATTCCACGGCAAAGGAGACGCCGACTATCCGTGCCTGCATGTAGTCCAGGCTGGTTGTCTCGGTGTCGAAGGCGAATAGGGGCGCCTCCAACAGATACCCAAGCCAGCGGTCGAAGCCTGCCTTGTCCAGAAGGATCTCATACTCCCCCGACGGCGATTTGGGCGTACTTTCCTCAGGCGCCGCCCCTCTCTCCTCCAGGGTCGCCAGCAGGCGGCCGGATTCGATCCGGCCATAGAGACCTCTGAGTGCCTCGATATCCCTGGGAGCCGGCTTCAGTTCTCCGGGATCCTGATCCAGTTCCACGTCGAGCCGGATGGTTGCCAGCTGCCGGGCCATGGGAAGCTGCTCCAGGCTCGACCTGAGATTTTCTCCAACTTTCCCCCCTATCTCACTGGCGTGTTCCATGACCCCATCCAGGGTGTCGTACTGGGTCAACCATTTTGCTGCGGTCTTCGGCCCGCACTTGGGCACCCCCGGGATGTTGTCGGAGGCGTCACCCACCAGCGCGAGATAATCCACGATCTGCTCCGGGGTCACGCCGAATTTGTCCACCACCCCCGCCCTGTCCATGATGCTGTTTTTCATGGTGTCGATGAGGTTCGTGCGCTCGTCGACCAATTGAGCAAGGTCTTTGTCGCTGGTCGATATCAGTACCTGCATGCCCTGCACGGATGCCCGGGTGGCCAGGGTGCCGATGACGTCGTCCGCCTCCACCCCGGATACCATGAGCAGCGGCAGACCAAGTGCCTTTACGATGCGGTGCAGGGGTTCGATCTGCGTGCGCAGTTCGTCAGGCATGGGCGGCCGGTGTGCCTTGTACTCCTCGTATATCTCATTGCGGAAGGTGCCGCCCGGCGCATCGAAGACCACGGCCATGTGCTCGGGCTTATAGTCCCCGATCAGCTTGCGCAGCATGTTGATCACACCCACAATCGCACCCGTGGCCTCTCCCCGGGAGTTTGTCAGAGGCGGCAGGGCATGAAAGGCGCGAAAAAGATAGGAAGATCCATCCACCAGGATGAAGGGCGGGTTTTCAGGCATCAAGTTTTCTTTAAGTTGGATTAATCGTCATGCAGAATAACCCAAAATTGTACATGCGGCATACATTGGGCTTCGGCACTCCGACCTGCCCCGGCAACTGCACTCATGGACATCCAGTTGCGTTGCGGTCCCCGGAAACCTTGACTAAGGTGCCTTCATTCCACGACAAAAAGAGAAACGCCAACCATGTTGAGCGATGACCGGTGGTTTACTGAATACTGCGAGGAGGCAGGCTCGGCGCATTCCTTCCGAATAGAGGCCAAGCTTCACGAAGAACAAACCGGCTATCAGAAGATTGAGGTCTACGAAACCACCCACTTCGGGAGGGTGATGGTCATAGATGGCTTCATCATGCTCAGTGCCCGGGATAACTTCATCTACCACGAAATGCTTGCCCATCCGATCCTCTACACCCATGAAGCGCCCAAGCGGGTCGCCGTCGTTGGCGGTGGTGACTGCGGGACGCTCAATGAGGTGCTTAAACACCCCGAGGTGGAACAGGTCACCTTGATCGATATCGATGAGAGAGTGGTCCGACTGTCGGAGATTCACTTCCCCGAACTCTGTGGACGTAATGACGACCCCAGGGCAAAGTTCTGCTTCACCGACGGCTGCAAATGGATGAGAGAGGCCCCCCAGGATTCCATTGACGTCATTATTGTCGATAGCACAGACCCCATCGGACCGGGCGAGATACTCTTTTCCGGAGAATTCTACAGTGCCTGTCAAAGGGCACTGGCAGGAAACGGCCTGCTGGTGCAGCAAAGCGAATCGCCCCTGCTGCACATGGACATACTCCGGGGGATGTATCGCGAGATGAAGGGTGCCGGATTCAGCCACCTGAAATCCCTGTTCTTTCCCTTAAGCGTCTACCCCTCCGGCTGGTGGAGCGCCACCATGGCCCGCAAGGGAGCACCCATTGAAGGCTTCAGGGAGGAAGCCGCGGGGAACCGGCCTTTCCAGACCCGCTACTACAACAGTGATATTCATCGCGGGGCGTTTTGTGCGCCGGAGTTTTTTTATCAGGCTCTGAGTGATATAGAGCCCGTCACATGATCAGAATGTAGCCTGCGTTGAGCGCAGCGAAACGCGGGTTTATCCGCTGCAAGATTTTTTTACCCGTGTTTCGCTACGCTCAACACAGGCTACCAAATACAAAAAACACGGGCGCCGAAGCGCCCGTTTTTCCCCTTTTTCCTGTCGGTCAGACGCCCGAACCACGGGAACCCACGAACTCCGGGTAGGCCTCGATGCCACACTCCCCTATATCCAGTCCCTCGTATTCCTCTTCCTCACTGACCCGGACGCCCATGATCAGCTTGATGACAAACCAGACAATCAGGCTGGCGACGAACACCCAGACGAAAATCGTCAGCAGGCCCACCAACTGGCCGACAAAGCTGGCCCCGCTATTGGTCAGGGGTACTGCCATCAGGCCCCACATGCCGACCACGCCATGCACCGATATGGCACCGACCGGGTCGTCGATCTTCAGCTTGTCCAGGGTGATGATGGCAAACACCACCAGCGCACCGCCGGCACCGCCGATCAGGGTCGCCGCCAGCGGGGTCGGGGTGGACGGCTCGGCGGTGATTGCAACCAGACCCGCCAGGGCGCCGTTGAGGGTCATGGTCAGATCCGCCTTGCCGTAGAGCATACGGGCGACCAGCAGGGCCATGATCACGCCACCTGCCGCAGCGGCATTGGTGTTGAGAAAGACCATGGCGACCGAGTTGGCGCTCGCCGCATCACCCAGTTTCAATACGGAGCCGCCGTTGAAACCGAACCAGCCCATCCAGAGAATGAAGGTGCCGAGCGTGGCCATCGGCAGGTTGGCGCCGGGGATCGGCCGGATCTCTCCATTCGGGCCGTACTTGCCCTTTCTGGGACCGAGCAGCAGGACACCCGCCAGCGCAGCTGAGGCGCCGGCGAGGTGCACGATGCCGGAACCGGCGAAATCCTTGAAACCGAAGCCCTCGTCGCCCAGGGAAAAGAGCCCAAAGACGCTCTGTCCGCCCCAGGTCCAGGAACCTTCCATGGGATATATAAAGGCGGTCATCACCACGGCGAACAGGGCAAAAGACCAGAGTTTCATGCGTTCGGCAACGGCGCCGGAAACGATGGACATGGCGGTGGCAACAAACACTACCTGGAAGAAGAAGTCAGATGCGTTGGAATACACCGAACCGCCGTCGAATCCGGCATCTGCCGACTCCTTGAGTACGTGTGCCGTCAGGGCGTCCGCATTCTCGGCACCGTCCAGCGCGATCCCGTTCAGGAAGATGCCCCCGTCGTACATGATGTCGTATCCGATCACCAGGTAGGCGGTGCAGGCAATGGCGAACAGCATGACGTTCTTGGTGAGGATTTCCGTGGTGTTTTTCGCCCGCACCAGTCCGGCCTCAAGCATGGAAAAGCCGGCGGCCATCCACATCACCAACGCACCCATGACCAGAAAGTAAAAGGTGTCGATGGCGTACTGTAATTCAAAAATATGATTTTCCATCAGGATCTATCCTCTCAAAGTGCTTCCGCGCCGGTCTCCCCGGTGCGGATGCGTACTACCTGTTCGAGGCTGGAAACAAAAATCTTTCCATCCCCTATCTTGCCTGTCTTGGCCGCAGCGCTGATCGCCTCGATCACTTGATCGAGCTGATCGGCGCTCACCGCCACCTCCACCTTGATCTTGGGCAGAAAGTCCACCACGTATTCGGCCCCACGATAGAGTTCGGTGTGGCCCTTTTGCCGGCCGAAACCCTTCACTTCGATGACGGTAATCCCGGATGCACCGACTTCCGACAGTGCTTCACGGACATCATCGAGCTTGAACGGCTTGATGATCGCTGTAACCAGTTTCATTGCTGTCTCTCTCCTGCTGCGTTGATTCAGGTCTTCCGACCTGGATGATTGACGTCGACCGGGAACTACCCGCCCTGATTCGATGCTATGCACTGCACCTCCTGTGCCAATCTATTTATCTATCTGATAAACAAGCAGTTATTAAGCTAGCCAAGGTTTTGATGAAATCGATTTGCACCAAGTTGGACTGGCAATACCCCGGAGACGTGGGCTGTGCACTGTTTTGGTGCCAGGCGGAAAGTCCCCGTGCGCCGGAAGGCTGGACAACCCGCGGCGGTGCCGTTAAGGTTCGTCCATGATCGACCCCAAGCTACTGGACGACCTGGCAAAGCGGCTGTCGGCAAGCGTGCCAACCGGCCTGCAGTCCCTGCAGCAGGACGTACACAAGAACCTGCACTCGGCACTGGAGGCCGGGCTATCCCAGCTCGACCTGGTGACCCGGGAAGAGTTCGATATCCAGCGTGCCGTGCTCTCCAGAACCCGGGAGAAGCTGGAGATGCTGGAGCGGCAGGTGGGGGATCTGGAAAAGGCGTTGGCCGGCGACGGGAAAAAGCAGTAGCCCCGACCATCTAAATGGTTTCCAGGAAGGAGGCCAATACACCAAGGAAGGTGATTCATGTCCCTGTCCGTTCTGTTCAGCCGCGCCCGCAGCGGCATCGATGCCCCGCTTGTCACTGTCGAGGTTCATCTCTCCAACGGGCTTCCCAGCCTGTCTACGGTCGGTCTGCCGGAGATGGCGGTCAGGGAGAGCAAGGACCGGGTGCGCGGCGCGCTGTTGAATTCCCGCTTCGAGTTTCCCGCCCGGCGCATCACCATCAACCTGGCGCCAGCGGATCTGCCCAAGGAGGGCGGACGCTTCGATCTGCCCATTGCCTTGGGTATCCTGGCCGCCTCGGGGCAGATCGACCGGAACGAGCTGACCGGTTACGAGTTTATCGGTGAGCTCGCCCTCTCTGGAGAACTGCGGCCGGTGAAGGGTGTCCTGCCGGTGGCAATGGCTACCACCCGGGCCTGCAGATCCCTGGTGCTGCCGGCGGGCAACGCCCCGGAGGCGTCACTGGTCCGGGAACTCCCCGTATATCCCGCGCGCAGCCTGCTTGAAGTTTGTGAACACCTGATCGGAAGCAAACGGATCAGCGCCTTTCGGGGCAATGCCCCCGTGCATGCAAAACACAATGGGTATGACCTGTCCGAGGTCAAAGGCCAGCACCATGCCAAAAGGGCCCTGGAGGTGGCGGCGGCCGGTGGTCACAGCCTGTTGATGATCGGCCCCCCAGGCTCAGGCAAATCGATGCTCGCCAATCGGCTGCCCTCCATTCTGCCGCCCATGACGGACCGGGAAGCCCAGGAGACAGCTGCAGTGCTGTCGGTGAGCAACAAGGGGTTCCTCATCGAAAATTGGAAACTGCGCCCCTTCCGATCGCCTCACCATACGGCTTCCGGCGTTGCCCTGGTCGGCGGGGGCAGCAATCCGAAACCCGGAGAAATCTCCCTTTCGCACAACGGCGTACTGTTCCTCGACGAGCTTCCGGAGTTCAGCCGGGCTGTACTTGAAGTCCTCAGAGAGCCCATGGAGACGGGCGCCATCACCATATCCCGCGCCGCCAGGCAGGCCGAGTTCCCCGCACGCTTTCAGCTGGTGGCCGCCATGAATCCCTGCCCATGCGGTTACCTGGGCGACGATTACGGTAAAGAGTGCCGATGCACCCTGGATCAGGTGACCCGCTACAGGAGCCGCCTGTCGGGCCCCCTGATGGACCGCATCGACATGCATATCGAAGTTCCGCGCCTGCCCATGGAACTCATGGACAGCAGCAATCGCCAGCCCATCGAATCCAGTGATGCTGTGCGCACCCGCGTCGAAGCGTGCCGCCGGATCGCCTTGGATCGTTCCGGCTGCCCGAACAGCCAGCTGACCGGCCGTCTGTTGGAAAACGTATGCGCCGTCAGCCCCGAAGCCCGGCAACTCCTGATCCGGGCCATCGAAAAACTGGGACTGTCAGCCCGCGCTTATCACCGCATTTTGCGCATGGCGCGCACCATCGCCGACCTGGAAAGGGAAGAAAGGATTGTCGCCACCCACCTCAGCGAGGCGCTGGGTTACCGCAGACTGGATCGCGTCTGAGACGGTACACTAGACCGCCCTACTTAGTGTCTGTCCATAAACAGCATCTTCCGTCATTCCGGCGAATGCCGGAATCCAGTAACTCGCTGATTTCCCTGGATCCCGGCCTTCGCCGGGATGACGTGGTTTTTGGAAATCACGCGTTTCTGAACGGATACTACCTCGGCATCCGGCTGACGCGGATCTCCAGCGGCGTTTTGGCATCGAAGTGGACATCCCGCTGTGGGAAAGAGATCTCGATGCCGGCTTCGTTGAACTTCTCGTTGACGGCCGTATGCAGCTCAGTGATGGTGTTGAGGCGATTGTCCATATCCCCCAGGTAGGCGCGCAGGAACAGGGTCAGGGCATTGTCTCCGAAGGCTTCGAAGGAGGCTATGGGCTTCGGGTCATCGAGCACTTCCGGGTTCTCGTTGGCGGCTTCGATCAACAGTCGCATGGCCTGTTCCACGTCACTCCCATAAGCCACCCCTACGGTAATCATGACACGGTTCACCTTGTCGGTCAGGGTCCAGTTGATGACCTCGCCAGTGATGATCTGCTTGTTGGGAATCAGCAGCTCCTGCTTGTCGTAGTTGGTGATGGTGGTGGCGCGGATGCGGATACGGGAAACGATACCGGTGGTGTTACTGATGGTGACCCGGTCGCCCACCCGGATGGGGCGTTCGAACAGCAGGATGATACCGCTGATGAAATTGGCAACAATCTCCTGCAGACCGAAGCCGAGGCCCACGCTGAGGGCCGCCACCAGCCACTGGATGCTTGACCATTTCAGACCGATGGTGCTGAAGGCGGTAAAAATACCGATACCGGCGATCAGGTACTGGGACAGGGCGGTAATGGCATAGCGCGCACCGGCGTCCAGGGGAAGCCGCTGCAGCAGGGTGATCTCCAGGATGCCGGGAAGGTTCTTGGCCGCCATCACGGTGATCAGGACGATGATAAGCCCGACCACCAGATCCCCCAGGGTCACCGGCACGTCCCTGGCAACCCCATCGATGATGCGGCTGGCCTGGAAGGGCAGCTCGGTGTTGTTGAGAAAGCCCAATGCCGGCAGCAGATCGCTCCAGATGAGCCAGGTGCCAATCACAGCGCTGAACAGGAAGGCCGCGCTGACCAGGGTTTTTGCCTGCTCCCCCAGCTGGTCGAAGTCCAGCTCCGGAATTTCCACTTGTATGGCGGAGGTATCCTCATCCTCCTGTTCCTCACGCTCCCTCTGGGCACGCAGCTCGTCGCGACGACGCAGGGCATCCTGGTAGCGCAGGCGTCGCTCGGCGATGTACAGCGATCGCAGCAGCAATTCCCGGAGCAGGAACAGCACCACGAAAAACCAGAAGGTGGTCTCCGCCTGCTGCTCCAGATTCAGGGCAGTGTACTGGTAGCCCAGCACCGAGGTGACCGCCAGCGCCAAGGGAGAGATCATGAACATGCTGAACCAGATGAAGTGGAGTTGAACCAGCGCACCTTGCGGGTTCGCCCGCCACAAGGCCTTCATCAGCTCACTCCTGCGGTGCAGGAGGCGATACAGGAAGACCGCTGCCGTTCCCATCACCCCGATGAATGCCAGCTGGCCGAGGATCTTGGCCGACTGGGGTGCCATGCTACCGGTGGAAACCGCGACCAGAAAGCCCAGCGGTACGGCCACCGGCAGCAGCCAGCCGAGTTCGCGGGCCATGGATTCCCGAATCGACCGAGACCATCCCAGGTGGCTGTCACCCAGGCCGCCCGGAAGGCAGATCTGCCGGAGAAACCCCAGGCTGAAAAGAATCAAACCCGCCTTCATCAGACCGTTCGCCACCAGCAGGGAGAAGGGGCCCGCGGTGGGCAGCCGTCCCAGGAGCCAGCCCACAGAGACCATCAACAGGGGCCAGGCACCCACGATCAACAGGGTCAACGTGAGGACCCTGACTGTGAGCAGGAATGAGTCGGTACGTATCGCCCGGGTTTTCTCGCCGATATATACGATGCGTTTCGAAAGCAGCGACCGCAAAAACATGAAAACCGCTATGAGTCCAACCGCCAGCGACAAAAGCACCGGTTTGGAGAGGTAGAGACCCCAGAAGTCTTCCGTGAGTTCCAGCCAGTTGTCTGGAGACAAAAGCCACAACAGCAGCCTGCCGCTTGCCGCGGGTTCGGCCAGGGCCTCGATCCCCGAACTGGGAATCCACATGAGCTGGTCATCGATGTAGCCGGTGAAGTTGCCCGAGAGGCTGACCAGTTGCCTTTCGGCCAGATCCAGTGTGGTGAGTTGACTGATATAACTCCCGTAGAGGGTCTGCAGATCCCGCAGGGCATCCCGACGGTTGCGGGCCAGCTTGTTTGTCTCATTGAGGAATGCCGCTTTGGTGCCGCCCGGCAGATCCGGCGCAAATCCCCGGGTCACCCCATCGATCACCCCCTGGATGTCGGCTCGCTCCCTCAGCTGTTCGTCGATCCCGATCTGCCGGTCCGTGGCGCGGCTGATCTCATTTACCCGCTCTGCCGAGGTGCGGCGGTAACTTTGTACCGACGGCAGGTCGTTGCGGCGGCGCTGCAGCATCTTGCCGATCGCCTCAGTCGGCCCCACCACATCGACCCGCTGTCGGGTGCGCTCGAAGTCGGACTCGATCTCCGTGAGACCCCCCTGTATCTTCTCGAGCGCCCCGATAACCCTTTTTTCCCTGTCCACCAGACTTTCCAGCTCGTTGCGAAACTGGGCGTTTTCGCGGGCGATGATCTGGATCGCCTCGGGCAGTTCGGCCGTTCTGCTCTCCTGTTTCTCCGCTTCCTTGCGCGCATCCCTGACACGCTCTTCCAGGGACTCCTGAGCCTGTTCCTTCAATACCGTAAGGCGGGGCTCCCGGGCGGCGATCTGTGCCTCCAGCAGATCCCTCTCCGCCTGGGCCAGGCTGGTCAAGGTATTGATGCTGCCCAGGCGCAGCTTCAACAGGTCCAGCTCGGCCTGCCGCAGCACGCTGCGCGCCCTAAGTGCCAGGGTGCGGGCCTGGGTCATGGCCCCGGACTCATTGGGAATGGGTGTATTCAGATTCCTGGCAATCCTCTGCAGCGCATTGTTTCTGTCAGCAATGTCCACGCTCAATCCCTTGGCACTCACCAGCAGCTGGGCGAGCAAATCCTTCTGCTGCTTCAGCGCTTCCTTGTCCCGTGCAAGAGCGGTTGATTCCTCTATGACGGCCAGCTCCAGCTGCTCCAGGCTCATCCCCTTGATTGCCTCTTCCCCGGGTACCTGAGGTCCAACACCTGATGCAAAGGTGGCTCGCAGTTCCTCGATACGGGCCGGGGCGCCCTCGACCTGGGCCTTCAGGACGGTTAACTCCGCCTTCACCTTGTCAGCCTCGGTAAGCCAGTTCCCTGCATCGTCATAGAGTTTGAGAATGCCGGTTTTTATGGTTTCGGCAATGCCGGAGTCTGCTTCGGCGGTTTTCTTTGCGGCATCCAACTGCTCCCGGGTCACGGAGCCGTCATCCGTTGTTATGGTGGTAGAGGTAAGCTCAGTCTGGATGGTCGCACCCTGAGCCCAAGCCGGACCGGTGCCGGCAGCCGCTAACCAGAGGCAAAGCAAACCGATAGCAAATCTGCGGGGATTCCGCATCAGCGGGGAACTTTCGGGCAGTTTGAAGTATGTCATGGTATGAAAATCGAACCTGTTTGCCGGTTGTAACGATTCAGCTCGCTGCCTCGTCCACTCGGAGACCCTGAACAGCCAGCCTGCCGGACCGTCCTTCGACCCGGCCCCATTCAATCCGGTGTCTGGGCAATACCGAAGTGTCCAGCGAACTGTAATTATCTTCGAGGGTGCACAACTCAGCTTCATCCTTCTTCCAAAGCTCGAGCAGTTTTTCCATCACCGGTAGCAGCTGCATCCCCTCCAGCTCGGCATGGAGAGTATAGACATGCCCCCCGGGCAATTGGCGTAGGCTCTCGAAATAGACATGTTTGTGGACATTCTCTTGAGTGATACCGTCGCGACCGATGAGTTCATCCAGGGTGGGCAGCGTGGTGGGAATCTGCAGGCAACGGGACTCGACGCCCTCGAATACCGGGAAGAAGGCGCTCTCCCCGCGCACATCGCTGGCGTAGGGAAAGCCCAGCTCCTCTTCAAGGGAGAGGGTGTGCGGATTGAGCTGCCAGCCGGCGGCCCCGTGCACCCGGGCGCGGCGCCCGAAGACCGCCTGAAAGGCATCGGCCGCGCGCTGCATCTCGCGGCGGGTCCATGCCGCGTCCCGCTGTGCCACGAAATCCTGCCAGCGTACGTGATCGTAGCAGTGAATGCCCACTTCGTGACCCGCGTCGGCTATTGAGCGCATCAGGGCGCCGGCACGGCGGCCGATGTGCGGACCGGGTAGCAGAACTCCGTACATAAGGGTTTTGAAGCCGTAATGGCTGGCCACCGAGGTGCGCCGCACCTTCTTCAGAAAACCGGGACGCAACACCCGCCGCAAGGCGCGGCCCGTGTGGTCCGGCCCCAGGCTGAACAGAAAGGTGGCCCGCACCTGGTGCCGGTCGAACAGCCGCAGCAGCGCCGGCACGCCTTCCAGGGTGCCGCGATAGGTATCGACGTCGACCTTCAGCGAGATGCGCACTCAGTCGTCCAACAGGGCCCTTGCCTCGCCCACCTCGTGGCGGTAGGCCTCGAAGATTCTGTGCAGTGCGTCTTTCACGGCCACCTTGGGTTTCCAGTCCAGCTCCTCGCGAGTGTTGCCGATGTAGGGCACCCGGGTCTGGATATCCTGGTAACCCTTGCCGTAGTAAGCTTCCGAGGGTACCTCAACCAGCTCCACCCTCTGGGCGCCCGGCCGGTACTCTTCGAAATCCGCCGCGATCTCCAGCATCAACTCCGCCAGTTCCCGCACCGACAGGTCGTTGCCCGGGTTGCCGATATTGTAGATGTTACCATCCGCGCAGCCGTCCCGGTTTTCGATGATCCGCATCAGGGCGCCGATCCCGTCGCTGATATCGGTGAAGCTGCGGCGCTGCTGGCCGCCGTCCACCAACCGTATCTTTTCTCCCCGGGCGATGTGTCCCAGAAACTGGGTCACCACCCGGGAACTGCCCTCCTTGGGGGTGTGGATGCTGTCCAGGCCCGGCCCGATCCAGTTGAAGGGACGAAACAGTGTATACCGCAGGTCCTGCTGTTGGCCGTAGGCGCAGATTACCCGGTCCATGAGCTGCTTGGAGCAGGAGTAGATCCAGCGCGGCTTGGTCAGGGGGCCCAGCACCAAGTTGGATTCGTAGGGGTGGAACTCGCTGTCCTGAGACATCCCGTACACTTCCGAGGTAGAAGGGAAAAGCACCCGTTTGCGGTAGCGTACACAGGCCCGGATGATGGGCAGGTTGGCCTCGAAGTCCAATTCGAATACCGCCAGGGGATCACTGACATAGGTGGCCGGGGTGGCGATGGCCACCAGGGGCAGTATCAGGTCGCACTTCTTGATGTGATACTCGACCCACTCGTGATTGATGGTGATGTCGCCCTCGAAGAAGTGAAACCGCTCCTGGTTTTCGAACTCCCGCACCCGGTCAGACTGCATGTCCATGCCGTACACCTCCCAGTCGGTGGTGTCCAGGATGCGGCGGGACAGATGGTGGCCGATGAAGCCGTTAACGCCCAGTATCAGTATCTTCATGGCCTACGCCTCTTGATCATCCATGTCCGGCCGGACTATGGACTCATTGCCGAAAAGTTTACGAAACCCCTGCTCATCGAGGGCTTCGCCCCCCGACGCCATCAGGGTCAGTTCGAATCTGTTGCCGTCGGCGCAGTCCGCGTAGCAGCGGCCCGACTCCCAGTAAAGCCCCGTATTATCGCTTGATCCCACCTCCTCCCGCCAGTAGCTTCCCAGCAGGAACAGCCGGGTGCCGCCGATATCTGTGAAGGCACCCGGGTAGGGCGGTGCCACCGCCCGGATCAGGTTGTGGATCTCCCAGGCGCCGCGGGACCAGTCGATGCGTCCGTCCTCTGGCCGGCGCCCCCCAAAGTAACTGCCCCGGGAGAGATCCATCGGTTGCTCCTCCAGCTTACCCTCGAGCAGGCCCGGGAGAATGCGCAGCAGCATCCGCTCGGCGGCACACACCAGTTTCAGGAAAAGGTCCCTGGCGGTATCGTTCGGGAGAATGGACACCGATTCCCGGGCCAGGAGATTTCCTGCATCGGGTTTCAGCACCATGCGGTGCAGGGTGACACCGCTTTCGGTTTCGCCATGCACCAGGGCCCAGTTCACCGGTACACGCCCGCGGTACCTCGGCAACAGTGAGCCGTGCAGATTAAAGGCGCCCCCTGGGGGGATCCGCAGCAGCGGCTCATGCAGCATGTGCCGATAGTAGAAGGAAAACAGGAAGTCCGGCGCGCAGGCGCGTACCCGGGAGACCACTGCGGATTCGTTGGGATCCTCGGGAGTGATGACCTCAATGCCAGCGTGGCGCGCCAGATCTGCGACACTCTCCCACCAGACGTTTTCGCCGCTGTTGTCCCTGTGGGTCACGACGAGCCTCACATCCACACCCACCGCGAGCAGAGCCGCGAGGCAGCGCACGCCCATCTGATGGTAGGCGAAGACCACGGCCGTGGGCTGCGCAATCCCCATCATTCAGGGTTGCTTCCGTTCTTCTCCCGGTCCTCGTTTCGTAAAACGGCCCGCACCAGAAATCGAGGGCGCCTCCTGGACTGAACATAGATCCGGCCTATGTATTCACCGAGCAGTCCGATACCGAACAACAGGATACCGATCAGAAAAAAGGCGATGGCAAACAGGGTGAATACCCCTTCCACCTCCGGCCCCACCACCAGTCGGCGTATCGCCAGGAAGATTACGAACAGGAATGAGGCGATGGAGATACCCAGGCCGATCAGGGAGAAAAGCTGCAGCGGCATCAGGGAGAAGCCGGTCATCAGATCGAAGTTGAGGTGGATGAGCTTGAACAGGGGGTACTTGGATTCACCCGCGGCCCGTTCCTCGTGTTCCACCACCACCTCCACCGGATTACCCGAATAGAGATAGGCCAGCGCGGGAATGAAGGTGTTGGCCTCTTCCGAATCCAGGATGGCATCGATGATCTCGCGGTCGTAGCCGCGCAGCATGCAGCCCTGGTCTGTCATATGGATGCTGGTGATCCGTTCGCGCAGGCGGTTCATCGCCTTGGAGGCCCAGTCGCGCCAGAGGCTGTCCCGGCGTACACGCCGGATGGTTCCCACATAGTCATGGCCCGCTTCCAGCTTGGCCAACAGTTTGCCGATCTCCTCCGGGGGATTCTGCAGGTCCGCATCCAGGGTAATCATGTAGCGGCCCACCGATTGCTCGAACCCGGCGAGGATCGCGGCATGCTGGCCGGCGTTTGCCCGCAGGCTGACCACGCAGGTCTCTTCCGGCCTCAGTTGATATTGCTGGCGCAGCAGGGCGACCGAACGGTCGCGGCTGCCGTCGTCTACAAAGATAACCTCATAGCTGCACTTCAGGCTGTCCAGCGCGTCGTAGAGCCGTGGAAACAGCGCAGGCAGCACAGCCTCTTCGTTATAAACAGGAATCACCACCGAAAGTATCGGCGTCCCTTTTTCTGATTGCCCGGTCTCCCCCGTCATGAGGCGCCCCCTCTCAGCAGTTGCTCAAACGCACCGCACACCCGCCCCAGATCATCCCCGGTCATGGCCGGAAACAAGGGCAGTGTCAGTGTCTGTTCCCCAATACGCTCGGCGGCGGGGAGATCACCCGGCTCGTAACCGAACTTCCGGTAATGGGAATACAGATGCATAGCCGGATAGTGTACTCCCGTGCCCACGCCCAGAGACCGAAGCCGATCCTGAAAAGCCGAACGGTTCGTACCCAGGGCCTTGAAGTCGACACAGACACAGAACATGTGCCAGCTGTGGCCAGGCACATCCACAGGCAAGGTCATGGCCGGATGCCTGGGCAGCTTTTCAATGTAGCCCAGGGCTAGTTCCCTGCGCCTTTGATTGAATCTCTCAAGGCGTGTCAACTGAACCAGACCGACAGCCGCGTTCACATCCGGCATGTTCATTTTGCCGCCCCAATCCAGGACATCCATGACACCTTCCGCATCCCTTTCGATACCGTGGAAACGGATACGTTCGGCCCGCCGAATGAGGCCGCTGTCATTGCAGGCCAGAGCGCCGCCCTCGATGGTCGTCATGTTCTTGTTGGGGTGGAAACTGAAACAGACAGGGTTGCCAGATGCCCCCACCGGTGTGTCATCGATGCGGGTGCCGACAGCCTGGGCCGCATCCTCGATCACCAGCAGACCCCTTTCCCGGGCCAGCTCCCGCAGCGGCTCCATCTCCACGCCCCGGCCAGCAAAATGAACCGGCATGATGGCCCGGGTTTGGGTCGTCAGGGCTGTTTCCACCGTATTCACCGAGAGATTTCGGCTGACCGGATCCACATCCACAAAGACGGGAACGGCACCGGCCCGAACCACAACGTTTGCGGTGGCGACAAAACTCATTGCCGGTATGATCACTTCATCCCCGGGCCCTATGCCGGAGGCGATAAGCGCCGCCTCGAGGGCGCTGGTGCCTGAATTGAATACCCGCACCGTCACTCCGCCACCCAGATAGTCTGCCAGGGCCTGTTCGAAAGCCGCCACCCGGGGCCCGGTGGCCAGCCATCCCGAGGCGAGAACCTCGGCGACTGCCCGCTGTTCCTCCTCGCCAATGGAAGGCCGGGTAAAGGGCAGCATGCTCAGCTCCTCGCCAATACGAAGACACCCAGAATGATGATGCCGATCCCGCCCAAACGTGCCAAGGTCAAGGCCTCGCCAAAAAGCGCCCAGGCGGCAAACGCGTTGACCACGTAACCGATAGAAAGCATCGGGTAGGCGATGCTCACGTCCACACGGGACAGGGCGAGGATCCAGATGACCACGCTGATGGCATAGCAGAACAGCCCCACCCAGAGCCAGGGTTCCGACATCAGCTTCAAGGCCACCGACCCCGAACCCGCAAGTTCCAGGTCTATCGCCCCTGTGCCTTTTACGCTGGCCTTGAGCGCCAGCTGCGCGGCGGCATTCAACAGCACGCCGATCATGATCAGGGCAAAACTCAGTGGGGTCATGGCGGTAGGTCTCGGGGGCGTGTTCTGGCAACCGGGATATGGTAGCTATTGGGGCGGGACAAAGCCAGAGGCCAAGGGCCAAGGGCCAAGGGCCAAGGGCCAAGGGCCAAGGGCCAAGGGCCAAGGGCCAAGGGCTCTCAGATGTTAGTTTGTGGAGAATCACCCCACAAGCGTCAGATCAAAGCGGGTTTCAAAAATATTCTTGTGCTTGTAGCTCTTATTAACCCGCGTTTCGCTCCGCTCAACGCAGGCTACCGTGTACTTCTTCCTTGGCCCTCGGCCCTCGGCCCTTGGCCCTTCTCAACGCATCCTGCGTTTTTTTGATGGCGGGCGGCTGATAAACTGCATGCCCATGCTCCGATTCGACCACCTCAGTCTCCGCCGCGGCACAAAGCTGCTCTTTTCAGATGCGTGCCTTAGCATTCATCCCGGGCAGCGGGTG
>JAQYVO010000196.1 GCA_030145425.1 Chromatiales bacterium
GGTAGGGATCGCTCCAAAATTGTTTTTCCATCATGCTGATATTCTACTTTGATTCAGCTGCTCATCTTGGCGCTGATGTGATTGGATATCACTAGCCTCAATATTGCACCACAAATAATATGCAATGGCAGCTCCGGGTCGGGAGCCGACTATTGCAGCGCACAAACTGAACGTCTGCTTACTGGAAGTGGCGCAGTGAATACTGGCCGCGATACGAGGGAACTACTCCACCCGCCGACCCGCGAACGGCTTACCCCACTGCAACCATGCCGGATTGACCTGCAGAGCAAGTGCCAGCCTGTCAACGATACGGGTGTGTATCGCCTTGCCGTTTTCGATCTTCTGAATTACCGCCTGGGTGGTGCTGGCGAGTTTGGCCAGTTTTTCCTGGGTGATGCCTTTGGCTTTTCGGGCCTCCCGGAGTCGGGCGCCGATGGCGAGCTTTGCCTGTTCCAGTTCCGTCTGAGTCATGGTGTCTTCCTTGAGTTGTGAGGGGAGGGGGAAGGTTTGCATAGGTAAATACTACCTTATGCTGGAAAAGTTCAGAAATGCTTCAGATATTTATCTTAGATATTTTCATCGAAAATATAACTAATTGTTTTCTTTATTATTATTCCATTCCCGACGGTTGATCACGTAGCCCGAGATCTTTCCGACAAAGGGGAGAATCAGCATTCCCGGCAGCCACTGTACCTGACGGACATCCCGAAGTTTGTGAATGCCGATGGTCATTCCCTCGTGTCCAGCCCGGGGCTGGTCCCGGTAAGTGCCGAACAGCCGGTCCCACCAAGGCAGGCTGAATCCAAAATTGCTGTTGGTCTCATCATCCTCCACGGAATGATGAACGCGATGCATGTCGGGGGTTACCAGAAACCAGCGCAGAACCGAATCGAGCCCCAGGGGCAGACGCACGTTGGAGTGATTAAACATGGCGGTGGCATTGAGAATCACCTCGAAGATCACCACGGCCACCAGAGGCGGTCCCAACACCATGATAGTCCCTATCTTGATAACCATCGAAAGCAGTATCTCTAAGGGATGGAAACGGGCGCCAGTGGTCACATCGTAGTCAAGATCTGCGTGATGAACCCGGTGCAGCCGCCAGAGCGCCGGGATCGCATGAACCATCACATGTTGCAGATAGATCACCATATCCATCAGCATGACCGAAAAAACTACCGAAAGGGCATAGGGGATCTGGTAGATATTCATCACACCCCAGCCGTGCTTTTGCGCCACCGCAGCAACACCGACGGCAGCAGCGGGAAACACCAGGCGCAGCACCAGGCTGTTCAGAAAGACGAGCCCCAGATTATTCAGCCAGCGCACCGTCTTCGATACAGTTAATTCCCGCCGGGGGGCCAGCATCTCCCAGACCGCCATCACGGCGAAGATACCGAAAAAAAAGGCGAGGCGGACCTGCACCTCATTGTCCAGCAACCAACTGCTCCAGTTCATGGGAATTCACGCCTGAGATTGTTTCACAACCACCAAATTTCTCAGTTCCATTATAGGCCTTTCAGCACCAGACCGTCTGATGGAACGCCATTTACGGGCGGCCATAGGCACGGCACTGTATATTATGAGAAAAATGGCGTAACCGGCCCCGCAGGCGGCGGGGCCGGCAAATCAATAGATTATTTTTCGCATCAGCGGTGAACCACGCTGTTGATGACGTACTTATACTCGAAGTAGACGGTGTAATCATCGTAGACCCAGCGGGTAATGGGAGGATCACCCACCCAGGGTACTTCGTTACCCGGCTCACCATAGTGACTGCGAACCTGGTCCATGCTCAGCCCCCGGGCCGGTTTTCCGACGGCCCCGGACTGGGCCTGTACCGCGTCGAAAAGTAGCACATCGGAATTTGCCACGGGTAATATGGTCAACAAAGTGAATGCAAACAAAAAGCGCGCCAGTAACTTCATCACATTGGACTCCTCTCCTGGTGATTTCGTATAGAATACAACATCTACAAACTCCCTCGCCGGAATCTGTTCTAACTTTCCGTTCATGATCAAGCCGCTACCACTTTATATCGGACTGAGATACACCCGTGCAAAACGGCGTAATCACTTTATTTCCTTCATCTCACTGACTTCAATGCTGGGAATCATGCTGGGTGTGGTGGCCCTCATTACTGTGTTATCGGTCATGAACGGATTTCATAAAGAGGTACGTGAACGAATTCTAGGTATGACCTCCCACGCTGTGATCGGGGCCTACGATGGGGAACTGACGGACTGGGAGGAGGCGATGCGCCTGGCAAAGGAGCATCCGAGTGTCATTGCGCAGGCACCGTTCGTGGAGGCACAGACCATGCTGACCAACGGGGGGAGGGTCAGCGGTGCCATGCTGCGGGGCATCCTGCCCGAATTTGAGAACCAGGTCTCGGATGTCTCCGAACACATGATCTCCGGTAGCCTGGAACTGCTGGTCCCCAAGGAATACGGCATCGTGCTGGGCAAGGAGCTGGCATACACCCTGGGCGTCGGGCCGGGGGACAAGGTTACGGTGGTCACACCCCGGCTCAGGGTCACGCCGGCAGGGGCCATGCCCAGGTTGAAGCGCTTTACGGTGAAGGGGATTTTCGAGGTGGGAATGGGAGAGTATGACAGTGGTGTGGGATTGGTCCACCTGAGAGACTCCGCCGCACTTCTCAATATTAAACAAGGGGTTACAGGCGTAAGACTGAAACTCGATGACCTCTATGAGGCACCCCGCATATCTCGCGAACTCGCCAACCGTCTCCCGGGGGTTTACCGGGTCAGCGACTGGACATACCAGCATCGGAATTTCTTCAGTGCGCTGCGCACGGAAAAACGCATGATGGGGCTTATACTGTTTCTAATCGTTGCCGTGGCTGCATTTAATATCGTCTCGACCCTGGTCATGGTGGTGACGGACAAACAAAGCGATATCGCCATTTTGCGTACATTGGGGGCGTCGCCGGGGACCATAATGGGTGTGTTCATCATCCAGGGGGCCACGATCGGGATCGCCGGCACGCTCCTGGGGGTCCTCGGCGGCGTAGCCCTGTCACTGAATCTGGAACAGATCGTCCAGTGGATCGAACACACATTCGGGTTCGACTTTCTGGACCCGAGCATCTACTACATCAGCACCCTTCCCTCGGACCTTCACTGGGATGATGTCGGCATTGTCAGTCTCAGCGCCTTCGTCATTACGCTGCTCGCCACCCTGTATCCCGCATGGCGGGCGTCCCGGGTCCAACCGGCCGATGCGCTTCGTTATGAATAGTCGCCCTGTTCTGGAGTCCCGTGATCTGGTGAGGACCTTTACCGACGGGAAACTTCAGGTGGACGTCCTCAAAGGGGTGACCCTGCAAGTAGAACATGGCGAGCGCATTGCTGTCGTGGGCAGTTCGGGATCCGGCAAAAGCACATTGCTGCACTGTCTGGGCGGCCTCGATCTCGCTACCGGCGGAGAAGTATGGGTCGAAGGCCAAAACCTGGAGACGCTGAACGAAAAAGCGAGGGGCCTTCTTCGCAACCGAACCTTGGGGTTTGTCTACCAGTTCCATCACCTGCTCCAGGAGTTCAGCGCCCTGGAGAATGTGGCAATGCCGCTGCTGATCGCGGGTATGGATCTGCAGACCGCACGCAGCCGCTCAACCCGCATGCTGGAACGCGTCGGGCTGGCCGAAAGGATTCTCCACAAGCCGGGGGAATTGTCGGGCGGTGAACGCCAGCGCGCCGCAGTGGCCCGCGCCCTGGTCACGGAACCCCGTTGCGTTCTGGCGGACGAACCTACCGGAAATCTGGATCGGAATACCGCGCTGCAGGTCTATGATCTGATGCTCGAACTCAATCATGAGATAGGAACCAGTTTCGTCGTGGTGACCCATGACCTGGAACTGGCGGGTAATATGGACCGGGTGCTCAACCTTCAGGACGGCAAGCTGGAAGAATAATATGTGGAGCCAGCCGTAGCCTGTGTTGAGCTTGCGAAACACGGGTTGAAACATCTCGCCGGTTATCCCGCGTTTCGCTGCGCTCAACGCAGGCTACATGAAATTTACTGCTGACTGTGCAACCTTTTGCGCCTCATTCTCCGTAGCTTGCGCAATTTTATGTGCTTGACGATGTGAAGGCGCCAGAGGCCTCGCATGACGCAATAGCCAAGCATGGCGGCAATCAGGCCGCAGACCAGGCTTCCCAGATAAAGCGGCTGCCAGATATGCGCAATGCTGTCGGCGATGCGTTCCACGCTTAATTCGAACTTTACCTGCTGCACCGGCTCCCCGAGTACCCAGGTCCCCACCAGATAGTTGAAGTAAAACATGGGCGGCATGGTTATGGGATTGCTGACCCAAACCAGTGCTACAGAGATCGGCAGGTTGACCCGGGCGGGAATGGCGGTTGCGGCGGCAGTCACCATCTGGAACGGGATCGGGATACATGCCCAGAAAAGACCCACGGCAAAAGAGCCGGACACGGAGCGACGATTCAAATGCCAGAGGTTGGGATCGTGCAGCAATCTCCCGAACATCCGCAGATGTTTATGCTTCCGGATGGAGTCGTGATGGGGCGTATAACGTTTGATTAAATGTTTAGGCATCCAGATCCTGTCCAAACGGACATTGTTTTAGACCGGATATTGAACCATGCAAACGCCGTTTTTGCCACATAACCGTCTCTGGTGCTGAACAGCCCCTGGATGTTAGGATTCGAAATCCTATCACACCCAGGGAAGGGTATTGATAACGGCATGCATTTCTTTTGTTGCGGGCGCTCTCCTGCTCCAGTCTCAGGCAACGCTGCCCGTCTCGGCCTGGGTCACCCTGTTCCCCTTTCTGTTGATCGCCCTGCGGCGACTGCCCTGGTCGAGAATACCCGCAGCCATGGCCCTGGGCTTCCTTTGGGCGCTGGCACACGCCCATTTGTCGATGGGCAACCCGTTTCCAGAGGCGCTGCAGGGCAGGGATGTGGTCATCGAGGGGGTGGTGGCTTCCCTGCCGAACTCCAGTAGCGGAGGATTTCGCTTCGACTTCCTCGTTGACAGTTTGAGTTTCGAAGGAAAGCGCTACGCCTCTCCGGGGCGAATTCGACTGAGCTGGTATGAGACGGACACCTCGATTTCAGCGGGTGAGCGCTGGAGACTCGGTGCGCGCCTGAAGGCGGTTCACGGATTCATGAACCCGGGGGGCTTCGATTACGAAGGCTGGTTATTTAGAAAGGGGATTACAGTTCGTGGCTACGTGACCAGACAGGGAGAAAAGCGACTGATCGAAGCCTCTGATTCGATATTCGACCTGCAGTTGCTGCGGCAGAAAATTCGCAATGAGATTGAAAACTCAATAGCAAACCCCACCGCCGCGGGTCTGCTCAAGGCCCTGATTATCGGTGACCGCAGCGGCCTCACCAATGAAGACTGGAAACTGTTCAAGCACACGGGAACCAATCACCTGATCGCCATATCAGGCCTGCATATCGGCATCGTATCAGGACTCGCATTTCTCCTGGGAATCAGGATCTGGAAAATGATCCCCCGACTGCCGCTCCTGCTTCCCGCCCCCAGGGCCGCCGCTGTGGCCTCACTTCTGGCGGGTGGCCTGTATGCGGGTCTGGCGGGATTCTCCATTCCCACCCAGAGGGCACTGCTCATGCTGGGTATATTCATGGGCTCACACCTGCTCGCACGCACCAGCCGCCCATCACGGAGCTTTGCCCTGGCGTTGTTAACCGTAACCCTGGTGGACCCGACCAGCGTCCTGTCGCCAGGTTTCTGGTTGTCATTCCTGGCTGTGGGCATCATTCTCATTTGTCTGAGCGGCAAAACAGGAAAGGCGGGGATTCTCCGGAACTGGGGGAGCATGCAATGGCTCATTGCCCTGGGTATGGCGCCGACACTGTTGATATGGCAGTTGCAGTTTCCCCTGGTGGCACCGGTGGTCAACTTCCTGGCGATCCCGCTGTTCTCCTTTGTCATCATTCCTGTGAGTCTGGCAGGAACGGCTCTGATGATGATCTCCCCCTCCTGGGGTGTTCCGGTGCTGAGTGTCGCTGCGTGGATCCTGGAAAACAGTATGGAGATCCTGACCCTGGCTGCGAACATGAATCTCTTCGCCAGAGTATCCCCCGGCATCTCCCCGCTAATATGGCCCTTTATCGGGATAGGGAGCCTGCTGTTGCTTGCACCTGCCGGGGTCCCAGGCAGGTGGCTCGGCCTGATACTGTTGCTGCCGTTGGTTTACCACCACACTCCACCCTCACCCCAAAAGGGTGAAGTCTGGATACACATGCTCGATGTAGGTCAGGGGCTTGCCCTGGTGGTTCGTACCCATAAGCACACCCTGGTCTACGATACGGGACCCAGATACTCCCCGACCTTCGATACCGGCTCCGTCGTGTTGATCCCTTTTCTCGAAGATCAGGGAATAAAACAGATAGATACGGTTGTACTGAGCAACGGGGATGATGATCACCAAGGGGGATTTCTCAGTCTGGCAAGCCGTTTCCCGATACCTAAACTCTTCAGCGGAGAGCCAGATCGAGGGGTCAAACAGGGTGCCGAACAATGCCTCGCGGGTACGGAATGGTTCTGGGACGGCGTCCTGTTTCGTATCCTGCATCCGGATGACGCGTCGAAATGGTCCGGCAACAATGCCTCCTGCGTTCTGTCCATCCAAAGTCCCGGCGGCAGCATCCTTATTCCCGGTGACATCGAAGCCGCCGCCGAAAAGCGGTTGATCCAACATGGCAGGGAACAACTGGCCACTGATCTGCTGGTGGTGCCGCACCACGGAAGCAAGACCTCATCCGGAATCAAATTCGCCAATGCGGCCAACCCCAGGTTTGCACTGGTCTCCGCCGGCTATCTGAACCGATATCGTTTTCCCAGGAAAGAAGTGGTAAGACGCTGGGAGGCGCAAGGAGCGAGTGTCGTGACAACGGCCGAACATGGGGCCATTTCTTTTTTCCTGCGCCCGGAGGAGGGCATCCATGGACCGATTTTCCACCGGTTGCAACGAGGCCGTTATTGGAACCACCGAATTTGGAAGCAGGGTGACTGATCTTCCCCGGTGGGGCACCAATTCCATGAAGCGTGCCACAGTATGAATCCACCACAGGTGGTTAACCCCCATGGGACGCATTGGTAGAAACTACCGGATACAGTATGATAAGCGCCTGATAGAAATCCGAAACTTGCTTATTTTAAGGATGAACAAAGGTGTTTGAACTGGTAAAGGCCGGTGGTTGGCTGATGATCCCCATCATTGCATGTTCCGTGGTGGCTATGGCGATTATTTTCGAACGCCTGTGGGCACTTCGAAGCAAACGGGTAGTGCCCCCTAATCTTGTGGCACGCGTATGGCAGTACCACCGTAAGGGAAAGCTCGATAATGCAAACATTTCCGTCATCAGGGACGGATCGTCGCTGGGGCGCATCCTTGCCGCTGGGTTGGTCAATCGCCAGCACTCCCGGGAGATCATGAAGGAATCCATTGAAGAAAGCGGGCGCCAGGTGGTGAGTGAAATGGAGCGCTATCTCAATACCCTGGGTACCATCGCATCTATCGCGCCTTTACTGGGATTGCTGGGTACGGTTATTGGAATGATCAAGGTGTTTTCCGCCATAACTATCGCAGGTGTTGGCAATCCCACGATACTGGCCGGCGGTATTTCAGAGGCCCTGATTACCACTGCCACCGGTTTGTCGGTGGCCATACCCAGCCTCATGTTTCACCGCTATTTCGAAAGCCGTGTTCAGCGCCTGGTAGTCAAGATGGAAGAGGAATCCCTGAAAATGGTTGAGATTATGCTGGGGGAAAGGGAGCGGGAACCGGACTAGGGCCTGTCAACACTATGCGGATATCCATCGACGGAGGCCATTTTTTTGCAGGACAAGGCGCACTGAGCGCAGTGTACCTGTCGTACATAAGCGAAAGTGCAACACGGTCATGCAGAAAAATGGCCCCGTCCCTTCGGGTTGGCTCTCCAATGAGGCCATGCGGCGTTGCACATCGCTCATTTGGGACGACCAAACTTCGCTCTGCGCGCCTTGCCTGGCCTCATTGGAGAACCAACGCTGGGTATCCGCATAGTATTGACAGACCCTAGCCATGAATCTTCGTCCATATCGTAAACAATCTCATGAAATCAATCTCACGCCGCTGATCGATGTGGTGTTTCTGCTGCTGATCTTTTTCATGGTTTCCACGACTTTTGACAAGGATGCCCGGATAAAAGTGGAACTTCCCCAGGCCGCCACACAGGATGAAATGTCGGATGAAGACAAGATCCTGGACATTACGGTGGACAGCAGAGGCCACTACTATGTCAATCAGAGGGAAGTGATCAACACCAAGGCCTCGACGCTTAGACGCGCGATTGAAAAAGCTGTCGGTGACAGACGCGACATTCCCCTGATTATCACGGCGGATGCCAAAACCACGCATCAATCCGTGGTCAGTGTGATGGATGTTGCCAGCCAGATGGGATTTCTGCACATGACATTTGCTGCCAGACAACCGGTAGAGGAACAGTAGATACATCATCGTCTGGTGGAATCATCAAGCGGGAAAACCTGACCGTGAAACCCATTGAGGCCTACTGGGCGTCTACCAATGTTCTGGCTATTCTCCTGCTTCCCATCTCCTGGGTATTCTGCCTGCTTGTCTGGGCGAGGCGCCGAGCCTATCAATGGGGTTTGATCGCGGTGCAACGCCTGCCGGTACCTGTCATCGTGGTCGGAAACATAACAGTAGGCGGAACAGGCAAAACACCATTGGTCATTCGCCTTGTGGAACAGCTGCGTCAATCCGGGTATCGTCCCGGCGTCGTATCGCGGGGATACGGGGGCCAGTCTGAGACCTGGCCACAAGACGTATTCCCGGACAGCGACCCGATGATGACAGGAGATGAACCGGTCCTCATTGCGAGACGGACAGGATGCCCTGTTTGTGTCGGGCCGGATCGGCCCGAGGCTGCAAAAAGGCTGGTGGAGAAATCAGCCTGTGACGTCGTTATCTCGGATGATGGTATGCAACACTATGCCTTGCACCGGGATCTGGAGATTGCGGTCCTTGATGGAAAGCGCCGGCTTGGCAATGGTTTCTGCCTGCCTGCCGGGCCGCTTAGGGAGCATCGCGGACGATTAAAGGAAGCAGGACTCGTGGTGGTCAACGGAGCACATTCCCACGGCGAAACCTCAATGACCCTGGTTCCCGGTAATCTTGTGAACATGGCTGATCCGGAGAAGACACGATCGCTCGATTCTTTCTCAGGAGAATCGGTGCATGCATTGGCCGGTATAGGAAATCCGTCCCGTTATTTCGATACCTTGCGCACCGCCGGCCTGCACCTTATAGAGCATGCCTTCCCGGACCATCACCGGTTTTCCGCAGATGAACTGACTTTTGACGACCAACTGCCTGTGATCATGACTGAAAAAGATGCGGTGAAATGCTTTTCTTTCGCCAGGCCACAATACTGGTACCTGATGGTGTATGCTGAAACAGATCCTTTAATAATGGATCGTATTAACAGAGTGTTAAAAGAAAGAGAGAATTGAGAAATGGATAAAAAGCTTCTGTCCATATTGGTATGCCCCATATGCAAGGGAAAGCTGGTGTACCTCAAGAAGCCCGGGGAACTGATATGCAAAGGAGACCGTCTGGCGTTTCCCATTAAGGATGGGATACCTGTCATGCTGGAGGAGGAGGCACGACAACTGCCTGCCGACGAAGAAGTGCCGAGCTGAATTGCCGGCCCGGGATATGGAATTCAAGGTCATCATTCCGGCTCGTTACGCTTCATCCAGGTTGCCCGGTAAGCCGCTGCGCAAGATCGCGGGCAAGCCAATGATTCAGCATGTGTTCGAGAGGGCAAAAGAGAGCGGGGCAGGGCAGACGGTGATCGCCACCGACGACGAGCGGATCGCGGAGGCCTGCAGCCTGTTTGACGCGGAAATCTGCATCACCTCTCAGGATCATCAGAGTGGAACAGAGCGTATCGCCGAAGTGGTCAATCAGTTCGGCTGGCCGGATGAGACCATTGTGGTCAATCTGCAGGGAGACGAGCCCTGCATGCCGGGAGAACTGCTGAGTCAGGTGGCGGAAGATATGGATCATCACCCGGATGCCAGTATCACGACTCTCTCCATGCCCATAAAAGAGCGAGGGCCACTGTTTGACCCCCACGTGGTCAAGGTTGTCACCAATGCCGAGGGATACGCCCTCTACTTCAGCCGGGCACCCATACCCTGGCATCGCGATGAGTTTCTTCATCAGGAACGCCTCCTGCCGGCCGATACCGGGTTTGCAAGGCATATCGGCCTGTATGCCTATCGAGCGGGTTTTCTGAATCGTTATATAACCTGGCCGGCAGCACCGCTAGAGAAGGCGGAATCCCTGGAACAGTTGCGGGTGCTCTGGCATGGAGAACTCATCCATGTCAGTGAGGCGAAGGTGGATGCCGGACACGGAGTCGATACCCTCGAGGACTTGAAGTTTGCGGAGGAATCGATTTCAGGCATCACCAGATCCTAGTGCACAGGTAATGTTAATCCTGCATTTACTGCTTAACTCATTGTTATTAAAAGTATATTCTCAATCCTATATCTATTGTTATTTCTAATTATCAGCCCTATCACTCTGAATAACATGAAAAAAGTACGTATTCTTTTTGTCTGCATGGGCAATATCTGTCGATCCCCAACCGCCCATGGCGTCTTCGAGGCCTTGGTCGAAAGGGAAAACCTCAACACAATGATCCACGTGGATTCCGCGGGCACCCACGCATACCACGTTGGTGAACCACCGGATAAACGTGCCCAGGAAACCGCAAGAAAAAAAGGATTCGATCTCAGCGGATTGCGGGCCCGGCAGGCCGTAGCCAGGGATTTCCATGAATTCGACCTCGTCGTTGCCATGGATCAGGACAATTATCACAGCCTTTATGCCATTTGCCCTGAAGGCATGGAGGAGCAGATACATCTGCTGATGGACTATGCACCTGAGTTCAAGACCCGGGAAGTGCCTGATCCATACTATGGCGGTACTGCAGGTTTCGAAAGGGTCTTTGACATGGTTGAAGCTGCGGCATCGGGTTTGCTGGAAGAAATACGCCGCCGTCATTTCGCATAATCTCTCAACCGACTCCTGATTTAAGGTAAGCGGAAGCGGCCTCCAAGCGCTGCGTCTTTCTGGTTTAAACCTCCGTTTGATGGCTGGCAGGGCATCCCTATAAATTCAAAAATCTACTATTTAACATAATATACATTATGCGCAATTATAGATGTTCAAATGTTTTCCAGTCAGACACCCAGCCAGGCTTCAGATTGGCCGGATTCTGCCGACTATCTGTTTGATAAGAAACACGATAACTGTATCTAAAAGCACAGCAATTGGAATCTGAGCCAGGCCAAACAGTAACAATCAGGGCCGCTCGGCGCTTCCAGAAATTTGTAGCGGAACACAATTAAGTTTGTAATTCAGGAAGTTAGATGGGCTATCTTCGAATCTTTTCAGGTGATGCATCCCCTGAGCAACTGGAACTCTCATGTGAGAGCACCAGTATTGGCCGGGGGGATGAGAACGGTATCGTTCTGAAGAGTAAAGGCGTATCGATGAACCACGCCATTATCGAGAAAAAAGGCCATGCCTTTATCCTCGTCGACAAAGACAGCGCCAATGGTGTCTATGTAAACGGACAGCGCGTCCACCGGCACACGCTCAGACACTGGGACGAAATCCAGATTTTCAGGCATGTTCTCATGTTCGTGGACTTTGCCGAAGAGCCTTCTGTTGAAGCTGTCGAGTCGTTGCAGACACTCGCAATGCCGTCCCAGGATGAAACCATGCAGGTTGATATCTCCAGCCTCGGGGACCTGGTTAAACTGAAAAATCGGGCTAATGATCCCTCTTTAATGCAAATGAGGGAATCCATCGGCAGTGCACCGACGTCCAGCAGTTTCCACTTTGTGAAATCACAGGTCACCAGGTACTCCACTCTGGGTATCGCGATTTCAGCATGCGCCGTCTTCATCGCGACTCTTATCACCAGCTATATCCAAACCGGTTCAATGAGTATTGCGAACCTTTTATCCGCACAACGAACGAACCCTGCACTCTGGATACTGGATACCATACCTTTTGCCTTACTTTTTATGGGCAAATATGTCAATGCCCTAATGGCCTGCAGCGTCAATTCTCTTTTTCACAAACATTCCGCAGACATGCAGCGTAAGACAGAGGCAATCGAATCCCAAGCCATGCACGATGCAACCCACGATTCTTTGACAGGATTGCCCAACAGGTTATTGTTCCGGGATCGGCTGGAACAGGCGCTGTTGGGTACCCGTCGCAAGCAACACCTTCTTGCCCTTCTGGTGTTGGATCTGGATCGCTTCAAAGAGATCAACGATACCCTCGGCCATCGCAGCGGTGATCGGCTGTTGAAACAGATCGCAGTGCGGTTGAAAGAGGTAGTGCTACCCACGGATACCCTCGCCCGTCTTGGCGGCGACGAATTCGCCATCCTACTGCCGTCCCTGGATTCTGAAGACGATATACAGGATGCTGTCAAAAAGATTCAGCGTTCCTTTTCCACGCCATTCGTGATCAACAGGATGAGCCTGGATGTACAGGCGAGCATCGGAATCTCCCTGTCACCCAAACATGGGCTCGATGTGGATACCCTTCTGCAACGAGCGGATGTTGCCATGTACGTGGCAAAAGACAATAAGCGCCACTTCTATATCTACGATCCCCGTGTAGACAAACACAGCAACTGGCGTCTCAGTCTGCTTGGCCAACTACGACAAGCCATTGCAAACGAAGACCTGCAACTGCACTATCAACCCAAAGTGGCGGCCGATACGGGACAAGTACAGGGAGTGGAAGCCCTGGTTCGCTGGAACCACCATCAATTCGGTCTGGTGTCGCCCGATGAGTTTATTCATCTCGCTGAGCAGAGCGGCTTGATCATTGAAATGACGCGCTGGGTAATGCGCACCGCAGTAGATCAGATCATGTCCTGGCACGCCCAGGGAAGAAATCTCGGCATCGCGGTGAACCTCTCTCCCTCGGCCCTGCTCGATCCCGAGTTTCCCGACTTCATGGCGGGTCAACTGGCATCCTGGAAGCTGCCTCCTGGCACTCTCACCCTGGAAATCACAGAATCCACGCTCGTAAAGGATCCGGAACGCGCCCTGGAAGTATTGGATCAGCTGGCAAACCAGGGTATCTCTATCTCCATCGACGACTTCGGCACCGGCTACTCTTCCCTGGCATATCTGAAGAAGATGTCTGCCTCTGAATTAAAAATCGACAAGGCCTTCGTAGCTGAAATGCTCACCAGCGAAAGTGATGCGGCCATTGTTCAGGCGACTATAGATCTGGCCCATAACCTGGACCTCAAAGTCGTGGCCGAAGGCGTGGAGAATGCGGAAACTGCCCGGGCACTCGCTCAACTGAAGTGCGACTCCCTGCAAGGCTACCATTTCTGCCCCCCATTACCGTCGGATCAGGTTAATGAGTGGCTGGTGTCTCGAAACATTCACAGTATCCAGGGACATCGAAGGTTGAGAAGTGTACGTTAAACGCGATTCAGAAACCCGATTTTCCTGTGATCCTTCGGTAGACAACATGTCTGTATTGAGGATCTGCCCGTACCTGCCGGATGATGCCTGAATGTCCAAAATAAAGATCCCAGGCTTCAGAATCGAAAGATTCATCGCAGAAGGCGGCATGGCATCTGTTTTCCTGGCTGTTCAGGTATCTCTCCATCGCAGCGTCGCACTCAAAATACTTAAGAAATTCGACAGCCCTGAACATGCCGAGCGCTTTCTGCGTGAAGGGCGCACCATCGCCTCTCTCAATCATCGCAACATCATCACCATTCATGATATCGGCGTTATCGACGACCGTCACTATATTTCCATGGAATACCTGGATGGCGGCTCCCTGCGTGAGCGGATCGATGCCCGCATGCCGGAGTCGGATATTCTGGATCTGATGGAAAGTATCTGCAGTTGTCTGGATTTTGTGCATCGCAAAGGAATTATTCACCGCGATATCAAGCCCAGCAATATACTGTTTCACACTGACGGTACGGCGAAGCTGACCGATTTCGGGATTGCCAAACAACTGAACAGTGATCAGGACCTGACCATTGACGGCAGTGCCTTTGGCAGTCCTTATTATATTAGTCCTGAACAGGCTGAAGGTCATAAGCTGGACGGTCGTGCCGATATTTATGCATTGGGCATCATCTTTTATGAGATGCTGACCGGGAAAAAACCCTTCGCGGAGAAGTCCCATCTAGAGACTATCCTTGCCCATCTCACCCATCCGATACCCAAGCTTCCGAAAGTGTATTCGAAGTACCAGGTCTTGCTGGAGCACATGATTGCCAAAGCTCCGGGCGATCGTGCAGCATCCGCAAAAGAGCTGTTGGATCTGATTCAGAAGTTAAGACTTTTCGATGTACCTTCACGAAGCAAAAATACCGGGACTCCCCAAAAGCGCTTATCAATAGACTGGGCCAGGAGCCTCGGTATCGAATGGGTAAAACGATTACGCCCCTCATCCATGAAAAAAGGAACCATTATCGAATGGCGAAGACGTTTACGACCGTCATCCATGACAAAAGGACCCATTATTGAATGGGTAAAACGTCTACGACCGTCATCCATAACTCAAGGAACCCTTAACAAATGGGTAAAACGGTTGCAACAGTCACCCATGGCTCGTCAAGGCATTACGATTATGGCCTTCCTATTAGTGGCAATTGGAATAGGTATACCGCTGTATGGCCACTTGAACCAGCGGAATCATGAAGCTGCGGTCGAATCGGTGTCAGTCAATAGAGAAAATCCTGTTGAGGAAATATCAGTTAAAGAGCCACTGACAGTGCAGTCGGAAAAACCCATTCCGTCAGCAATCCCAGTGATACTTGAGGAAAAAGAGCCGGACAATCAGAATTCGATGCCGGAGTCATTGATACAACCTGTGGACAATACGGCTTTAAAACAACCGGAGGTTGAGAAAGCTTTTATACAACCGGTTGATGAGAGGGCTCTAGCGGTAAGCCAATTGCTTGAAGCTGGAGACCGGGCGTTGAAGGCTTATCGCCTGACCACGCCGTCCAAGGACAACGCCTTTTCACACTATCAAAAAGTAATCGAGCTGGATCCCGACAATACAGATGCCAAAGCGGGTATCGCGAAGATTGCTGATACCTATGCACGGTTGTCACACAACGAAATAAATAAGCAGAACTACCGGTTGGCACGAGTTTATCTATGGCGTGGAGCCAAAGTGGAGCCCGGTAATGCCACATGGCCCAAGTTGGATTCCGAAATCAAGAAATTGGAACAATCAAAAGTGGCAGAACTAAAGCAACAACCTAAATCCGTACAGGATAAAAAACAAAAAGTTAAATTTTCAGAACGTTTCAAGAAATTCTGGCAGTCACTCAAAAAGTGAGCCGAATCTCATGGCACCGGATGGTTTTCGGTACGCCCTGTCTCCCCTACTCTAAAACAGATTATTCAGATCAACTCCACATCAGAGATGATCTCCACCAGCGCCGGTCCTTCATGTGCAATGGCCCGGATCACAGCTTCCTCAAGATCCTGCAATGCGGAAACCCTGATCCCGTAACCACCACAGTTACGGGCAAACTCTGAGAAGTTCGGATTGTGCAGGTCGGTCTGCCAAACAGAAAAATGGGCCGCACGTTGCTCCTTGGAGATCTTGCCGAGTTCCGTGTTGTTCAACAGGATATGGGTAAGATTCATATTATATTTCACCGCAGTGGTAAATTCTGCGAGATACTGGCCGAAACCACCGTCGCCGCTGATGGAGATTACCGGCCTGCCCTTGTGTTGTTCGTCCGCGCAGGTCGCCGCCCAAGCCCCCATAGCTGCCGGAAAGCCAAACCCTATGGACCCCAGGTATCCGGACATCAATACGCTCTGGTTCTTGCATTCGAAATATCTGCCGAAAGAATAGGTGTTGTTTCCCACGTCCACCGCGAGAACGGCATTTTCGGGGCAGATCCGGGAGAGGACACTGAAGATAGCTGCGGAACTCAGGCCTCTTCCGCGGTCTCTTTGTTCACGGCGCCGCTTCTCTCCTCGCCACACCGCCCAGCGCTCAGCAAGTTCCTTACGCTGATCGACGAAACCCTGTCCGGATTTTTTCTCCATAGCGCCGATGATTTGGTGACAGGTGACACCTATCTCTCCCCAAACCGGGATGTCCACCGCGTGAAACTTGCCCAATGCCATCTGGTCGAAATCGACCTGAATGATCGATTTTTTTGGCGTGATCCCTGTGTGGTTGGAAAACGAGGCACCGAACACGATGAGCAGATCGGTCTTGTTCATAAACCAGCTCGCCACCGGGGTGCCACTCCTGCCAAGCACGCCCCCGGCAAGCGGGTGTTGATCGGATAACTGGCCTTTGGCCTTGAAGGTGGTGAGCACCGGCGCATTGAGAAGTTCAGCCAGTGACATCACTTCAGACATGGATTCGCGGGCACCGTAACCCACGATGATGACCGGTCTGCCGGCATCTCTGATTTTCTCCACCGCAGCAGCCAGGCTGTCCCGGGAAGGTGATATCGCCCTGTCAGACAGTCTGCCCTGGGGCGAGGAGATGGCTGATGCCGCGTCGTCCCGCAGCGGTATCACCTGCACTTCATCCGGAAAGATCAGGTGGGATACATCCCGTTCGACAATGGCATGTTTCAGGGCCAGCGCCATCAGCTCACTATGCCTGCTGTTGGGCAGGACGGTCTGGCTGAAAGAGCTTACCGCAGAAAATGCATCTGCCAGATCGATCTCCTGAAATGCACCCGGCCCCAGCACCTGGGTATTGACCTGTCCCGTCAATGCGAGCACTGGTGCCCTGTCGACCTTGGCATCCCACAACCCGGTGAGGAGATTGGTCGCACCGGGGCCGGCTATGGTGAGACAGGCCGCGGGTTTTCCCGTCAGCTTGGCGAAACCGGAGCAGGCGAAAGCGGCGGCCCCTTCATGCCGAATCCCAATGTAGTCGAGATTGCCCTGCTCCACTTGATCCCGAACGGCATCAGCAAGCCCAAGATTGGAATGCCCGACCATACCGAAAACATGGGAAACCCCCCACTCCACCATGGTCTCCACCATGACATCGGATACCGTGCGATCCTTCTCCAGGGATTCCTTGATGCAGACATATATGCCGTCCTCACGCTGATCCACCGGATAGGTTTCGACACCGTCCTCAAATCCCCCCGGGGATTTTCCTGTCAGTGGATGGTAGTCCCAGCCGTGCCATGGACACCGCAGCCAGCATTCACCATCCTCGCTGCATTCGATGCTCCCCTCCCCCAGCGGTCCGCCCTGGTGAGGGCAGGCATTATCCAATGCCGCATATTGTTCCTGGTAATAGACGAGTGCGACTGTCTTGATGCCCGCCTGTACCGTGCGTATCTCCCCATCCTGCATCTCACCGGACGCTGCCACTTTGTACCAGGTATTCTTCAAACCTTTATCGGCATCCAGGTCTTCACTGGTGATCTGCTTATGACTGCCATCGCAAAAGGGGGGATTCTGAGTCTGCTTGCATTGGCATAGAAAATACTTGTCATCCTTTTCAACCTGGAAAGTATGGGGTGAAAATTCTGTACCCCTGTGTGAACCGTCGCAGAATGGCTGATTACTGCTGCGGCCACAGCTGCACCAGTTGTAGCCCTTGCCTGATTTCAAGTCGACGGGCATTGGTCGGGTATCCGCAATCTTTGGCCTGGCCATTAGGGTCTCCTCTGGTGAAAGTTAATGTTCTTTGGAACTTTAATACTCCGCCAACCTGATATTGACGGAGTACTAGCCGGCAATGGATAAACCAACTCCCTTTCCCAACATGATCTGGGTGATTTTCATAAACCATGTCTGCCCTTGGTCACATTGACCGTTGGTTGAGATGGAGGTCAACTTGACTGTTAGAATGCACTTACAGTTACCCTGAAATCAGGGCCTTCAGTTTATCTTAGGATGTCGCAAATGGCAGGGGTTCTTTTCGACAAAGTCATTGCCGCACTGATTCAGCTCCCCTGCGGAGCGCATAAAGCGGACAATATACTGAATCTGGAGCGGAATATCCGGGTAGCTGCCGATTCAGGTGCCGATCTGGTCCTCCTGCAGGAACTGCATGACAACCGCTATCTTTGTCAATCCGAGGACATGGCCTGTTTCGACAAGGCTGAAACCATTCCCGGACCCACAACGAAGCGCCTGGGGAAGCTGGCGGCCGAACTGAAGCTCGTTGTCGTTGGCTCGGTATTCGAAAAACGGGCGCCGGGGCTCTACCACAATACCGCGGTGGTGCTCGACAGGGACGGAAGCCTGGCCGGATATTACCGGAAAATGCATATCCCCGACGATCCGGGCTATTACGAAAAATTCTACTTTACCCCCGGCGACACAGGATTCAGGCCCGTGGCCACCTCTATCGGTAATCTCGGGGTCCTGGTTTGCTGGGATCAATGGTTCCCGGAAGCTGCGCGTTCAATGGCCCTTGCCGGGGCCGATATGCTCCTGTATCCCACAGCGATAGGCTGGAATCCGCAAGACGAACTCCCGGAACAGAGCCGTCAATTGGACGCCTGGATAACGGTACAGCGCGGACACGCGATCTCCAACGGGCTGCCCCTGCTGACCTGCAACAGGGTGGGAATGGAGCCAGACCCTTCCGGAAATTCCTCCGGCATTCTGTTTTGGGGTCACTCCTTCGCCTGCGGGCCCCAGGGAGAGATACTCGCTCAGGCTGAAGAAACAGAGCAGATGCTGCTGGTGGAGATGGATCTGAAGCGAATCGAATCGGTCAGAAACAGCTGGCCTTTTTTTCGGGACCGGCGCATCGATGCCTATGAAAGGCTGCTATTGCGATTCGACGATACTGACGGTGATTGACGGCTCTGGGTATTATAGGGCAGTGGATAGTCAGTTCGGCAACAGCTCATCCGAGCTGTCGCTGATATACATCCGGTCTTCCAGCTCCATGATCCTGGCGACCAGCAGATGCACCGTCATATAGGGCACCTTATCTTCATCAGAAGTCATTGACTTCGCGGTCAGGATTGCGTCAGTAAGTATATTCTGATGCCTGTCTATCATGTCTGCGGCCCCCTTTTGATTGTAACCAGTGGCGCCGTGAACCACTCTCTTTAAGTAATTTCGGATCAATTGCCAGAAACTTAAAGAAAAGTCGACAAAACGGTCAGGAAGGTCAGGCCGCAAGCACGGCTTTGGATGGATAGAAATCAGGAATCAATTATCATCCTCGGGAGGCTTCGACCTGCCGATCTGTTCCATCGGGACCACAGTGGCGGCGGGTTTCTCATCCGCGTAATAGGGCATTTCTTGCTTGATACCGGCATCCTCTGCCAGTTCACGCTCCCGTGCCGTAATCAGCCCCAGGCACATGCGTACATCCTGGATTGTCTGGTCGGTCAGGGGATGCCGGGTCCCCGGTGCCGGCGTGATATCGCGAATGATGGCGCTGAGCACTTTGCGCATCGTGAACAGTATTTCACGTTCTTTGCTGTCTTCGGACATATGTTTACTCGCTGGGTTTCTGTCTTATTGAATCCGTTCAAGGGTGCCAGTCAGCAGCTCCCAGAAACGGCTTACGGAAGTTATGTGAACCCTTTCATCCGGTGAATGGGGATCACGGATAGTCGGACCCAGGGAGATCATGTCCAGATCCGGGTAGGTGTCTCCCAGGATCCCGCATTCCAATCCGGCGTGAATCGCCCCGATATGTGCAGATTTCCCAAATTTCTCCAGATAAACCGAGCGGACCTGGGCCAGGATGACGGAAGAGGGGTCCGGCTGCCAACCCGGATACCGGCCATCGAACTCTGTACGCGCACCAGCCTGACTGAATAGCAACGCTATATCGTCGCACAATGCTTCAAGGGCCGAATCCACTGAACTGCGGACAAGGCTGCACACCTCTATGCAATCAGACCGAATGCGCACTATGGAGAGGTTCGTTGAGGTCTCCACCAGACCGGGAATGGTCTCGCTCATGCCAACGACGCCGGTCGGGCAAGCGCAAACGGCATCGATGCATCTGTCTTGAGTTCCGGTGTCTATCCATTGGTCGGGCACATCGGCGATCCGTTCCGCGCTGATGCATATCGACGGCTCAATACCTTCCAGTTCCCCATGAAAGGCGCCGGCCAATGCATCTATAGAGGATTGGAAGGCCCGGGCAATATCCGCCGGTACGCTTACCGTAGCGAAGGCTTCCCTGGGTATGGCATTACGCATATTTCCCGCATCGAGTTCTGTAATTCTCAAGCCGTATTCCCTGCCTGCCTGTCCGAGAATGCGAAACAACAGGGAGATGGCATTGCCCCGGCCACGGTGGATATCGACCCCGGAATGGCCACCCCGGAGACCGGTGACGCTCAACCTGTAGGCGGCCCAGTCACCACCGGCCTTCTCCCAAGTACACGGGAAACGGCTGGTTGCATTGATTCCGCCGGAACAGCCGATACAAAGCTCCCCTTCTTCTTCCGAGTCCGTGTTAATCAGGATCCTGCCCCGCAGCACGCCCACCTCGAGCCCGAAGGCGCCATCCATACCGCTCTCTTCGTTGCTGGTAAAAAGGGCCTCCAGGGGACCGTGGGGAATATTCCGGGATTCCAGAATTCCGATGATGGCCGCAACACCGATGCCGTTGTCCGCGCCCAGCGTGGTTCCCTCTGCCCTCACCCACTCGCCGTCGACCACCGTCCGGATCGGGTCTTTGGCGAAGTCGTGCGTGGTGCCGGCATTGGCTTGTGGGACCATATCCTGGTGGCCCTGGAGAATCACCGGGGTGGTACCCTGCCGGTTGTCGGTGGCAGGCTTGCGGATGATCACGTTGCCCGCCTCATCCCCCAGTGTCTCCAATCCGAGACCGCCGCCGATGTTCAGAAGATGGGCCCGGATCTGCTCCTCGTGCCGGGTCGGCCGGGGAATGCGCGTCAGGACATCAAAGTTTTTCCACAGGGGTCCCGGATGCAGATCGGCTACCCTGATTTTCACTGGCTGTTCCCCGGTTGAATCATTTCGTCCAGTTGCGCTTCGCTCAAAATGTCTATGTTCAGTCGTCGGGCCTTTTCCAGCTTGGAACCGGCATCGCTGCCCGCCACAACATAGTCTGTCTTGGACGATACGCTTCCGACCACTTTGGCACCCAGAGCCTGCAACGCCTCTTTGATCTGTGCCCTGGGTCGACTGAGCGCACCGGTGAGCACCAGTGTCCTGCCCGCCAGGGGATGCATGGACAGGGGCTTTGTCTTAACCACGGGCCAATGGATTCCGGTTTCCAGCAGGTCATTGATTACCTGCAGATTGTGCGCCTGGCGAAAGAAGGTCTGGATATGCATGGCCACCACCGGCCCAACATCCGGCACCGATTGCAGGGTCTCCTGGTCCGCCGACTCCAATGCGTCTAGATCACCGAAATGCAGGGACAGTGATCTTGCCGTGGCCTCGCCAACTTCGCGAATCCCCAGTGCATAGATAAAGCGGGCCAAAGTGGTTTGCTTGCTCTTTTCAAAGGCCCGCAGCAGGTTTCCCGCTGATTTCTCGGCCATTCTTTCAAGACCAGACAGGGTACCCAGATCCAAACGATAGAGGTCGGCAGGGGAATGAACCAGATCTTTGGAGATCAGCTGATCCACCAGTTTGTCGCCGAGTCCCTCGATATCCATCGCCAGGCGGGACGCAAAGTGTTTGACCGCCTCCTTGCGCTGCGCGGGGCAATAGAGCCCGCCGCTGCAACGGGTAATTTTCTTGTCGCCGTCCCTGATCAACTCCGATCCGCACTCAGGACAGTTCGAGGGCATGGAAAACTGCCTGGCATCGGCGGGACGAAGGTCCGGCACCACCCTTACCACCTGAGGTATAACGTCGCCAGCCCGGCGCACGATCACGGTATCCCCGATACGGATATCCTTGCGGCGAACTTCATCCTCGTTATGCAGGGTGGCGTTGGTGACCGTAACACCCGCCACACCTACCGGTTCGAGGCGGGCCACCGGGGTGATCACACCAGTCCTGCCTACCTGCACGTCGATGTCAAGCAGGCGGGTCATCTCTTCCTCCGCGGGAAACTTCAGCGCAATGGCCCATCGCGGAGCACGGGAAACAAAGCCCAGGACCTCCTGCTGATCCCGCCGATCCACCTTGAACACCACGCCGTCGATGTCGTAACCCAGTTGCTGCCTGCGCTCCGCCATATCCTGGTAATAGTCCAGGCATCCCTGCACTCCCTTTACGCTGCGCAGTTCCGGGGACGTTCTAAGACCCCAGCCCGCAAGCAGCCTGATACTTTCGATATGGCTGGATCCCGGACTGCCGCCTTTCACCTCTCCCAACCCGTAGCAGAACATATCCAGCGGCCGCCCCGCCGTGATGCGGGGATCCAGTTGCCGCAGACTCCCGGCAGCCGCATTCCGCGGATTGGCAAACTCCTTTCCCCCCAGGCGACGAGCCTTTTCGTTGAGCATTTCGAAGCCGGACCTTGGCAGGTAAACCTCCCCCCTGACTTCCAACACCTCGGGCCATCCCTCCCCGAGCAGGCGCAACGGAACAGACGGCAGCGTGCGCACGTTGCCGGTCACATCCTCACCCCTTGCGCCGTCACCCCGCGTCGCCGCCCGCACCAGCCGCCCCTGCTCATAACGCAGGCTTACGGCCAACCCGTCGAGCTTGGGCTCCGCCGCATAGGTGATTTCACCTTCATGCTCCAACCTTTCCCTGACACGCCTGTCGAAATCTGACAGCTCTTGTTCTGAAAACCCATTTCCCAATGAGAGCATGGGTACGGTGTGCCGTACTTCGTTAAATTGGGCCAGGGGTTTGGCACCGATGCGCTGAGTGGGTGAATCCGATGTTACAAGCTTCGGGTGGCGTTCTTCCAGTTCCAGAAGTTCCCGCATCAGGCGATCGTATTCACTGTCCGGAATAAGAGGATCGTCCAGCACGTGGTATTGATGATTGTGGCGTTCTATCTCCCCGCGCAGTTTTTTGATCCTTGCTGGATCGTCCTGTGGCATCTTCATGGAACTGGGATTACTCCAGGAGGCTGTCCGAGAATAGATGGCCTACTGCGGAAAAGCCATTTCGGCCAGATTTTCCGATTAAAATCGTTAAATATGCCCAATATTCGCCTCATTTAATCGAAAAATCTGACTCAAAATGGCTTCCCCTCGCTACGGCCCCTATTCTCGGACAGCCTCCTAGGCGGATCGCGGCGCTGAATGGGCAAACTAACGCGATGCAGTCTTCCGAGACAACCGGGCCAGTTTGAGCCGGCGTTCGTATTCGATGATCTCTTCGCGGATATGGTCGATGGTCTGCTTGGTGAGGTCGCTGTGGCTGTCGTCCTGAAGTTCGGCATCGAACAGCGCTGCGAGGCGCTGAGCCGAATTGAGCATCTGTTCGAATATGGCCATGCTTTCCGCTGGTCCGGGCAGGCTGCTGAACAGGGTTACCCCCGGTGTGACAAAACTGTTCATCTCTTTCGGCGGAAAGGTTCCAGGATTCACCATGTTTGCCATGCTGAACAGCATCCGATCCTGATCGTCGGAAAAGTGAAAAACTTGCATATCCCCTTCCAACAGCCCCACATCCCGAGCCGCCTGCATGATCTGGTCACCGGTAATCCGACGGTTTCTCCCCACTACATTGATCTGCAGTATCTTCTCAGGCACCGGTTCATCGATGGGGTCGTCTGGTATCGCTTCGTAGTCAAAAAAGGAGAAGGCGCTCTGCTCAACTTTCTTCTGGCGGGCCTTTGCGGCCGGTGCCTCTTCCTGAAGGATCTCGTCCAGTCGCTCAAACTCGGTATCCAGGGTGTCCGCCTCATCGAGATTCGACACGGACTCTTCCCAGACGGGTTCTCTTCTATCCTGGGAAACGGTCTTGGACTCCGATTTCACCGATCTTGCCGCCTGGCGCTTTCTCATGAAAGGGAGACGAAGCCCGGCCTTTTTCTGCCGGTCCCAGACGAAGATGCCAAGGATCAGGGCCAGCCCCGCCAGTAAGAGAATGAATCTGATCGTGTCAGCGTCCACTTTGCTTTTCCCCTACGCTACAACCTACATGGCCACAAGTTGGGTAGCCTCGTCTACATCCACGGACACAAGGCGTGAGACGCCGGGTTCATGCATGGTGACACCCGTGAGTTGATGTGCGATCTCCATAGTGAGCTTGTTGTGAGTAATAATAATGAACTGGACACGATTCGACATGGTTCTGACCATTTCACAGAAACGCACCACATTGGCATCATCGAGTGGCGCATCCACCTCGTCGAGCATACAGAATGGCGCAGGATTCAGTTCAAAAATAGCGAATACCAGTGCGACTGCCGTTAGCGCCTTTTCCCCGCCGGATAGCAGATGAATGTTGGCGTTGCGCTTCCCCGGAGGTCTGGCCATGACGGTAACACCCGTTTCGAGCAGATCCTCCCCCGTCAACTGCAGATATGCGTGGCCACCGCCAAACAACTGCGGAAATTTCTCCTGAAGTCCGGTGTTGACCCGGTCAAAAGTCTCTTTGAACCGGGTTCTGGTCTCCTTGTCGATTTTCCGAATGGCATTTTCCAGAGTTTCCAGGGACTCCGTGATGTCAGCATGTTGCGCATCCAGGTATTTCTTCCGCTGTGATTGCTCTTCGAATTCATCGATGGCAGCCAGGTTGATCGGGCCCAGACGACGTATACGCGAATCCATGCGCGTCACCTCTTCCTGCCAAGCCTCGACAGATGCGGCTTCGGGCATCTCGTCAAAGAGTGGCTGGGACTCATATCCGGATTCGTTGAGTTGTTCCTCTATGGTCTTCGAACGCACCACCACCTCACGATGAATCATCCGTAACTGATTGAGAACCTCGCGCTCTTTCTGAACCCCCTGCTCCGCGGAAGTACGATTCTGTTCAAGCTTACGCAAATCGGCATCTATCCGTTCCAGGGTCTGGCGTGCGGATGCAAGCTCGGCCTCCACCTTGACGCGGTCCGCCAAATGAAGCTCCAGCGCTTCGGCATGTTCCACCAAGGGCAACTGACCATCCTCCAAGCCCTTTCTCAGCTCTTCCCGCCTGCCCTGGAGCTGCGAAAGCTGCCCCTGCATGCGCTCCAGATTATGGAAAAGCGATTCCCGGGAACTTCGCATAGACTCGATTCTGAGGGCCATCTCATGCGTCAGGCTTCGCTGTTGAGTGGCATCTTCTCTTGACGCATTCAGACTTTCTTTCAGTATATCCCGGCGAATCACAAGTGCCTCGCGCCTCTCAGCCAGACTTTCCATTTCCTCCAGCGCGGCATGCAGACGATGGCGTGTCGACTCCAGTTCCCCGGCATCATTCTCAATCTGCTGACTGAGTTCCTTCTGCTCCTCCCGGATGCGTGTGGCCCGAGCGCGCAGGTGCTCCTCCCTCGTCTTCTTTTCACTCAAGGCGGACCGAATATCCGAAAGCTCGCGGTTTATTCTGTCGAGATCTTTTTGAAGCTGGTCACGGGACTGCTCCAATGTATGCAGCTTCTCCCTTCCCTGCTCCATGGCATGCGCGATTTCCTCCTTGCGACTCTCTCTCGCGGCAATCTCATCTTCCAGGGCCTGAATCTCCTGTTCCCTTTCAAGAACACCGGATGTCTCATCCGTTTCCCGATTGAGGCGCAGCCAGTTCACACCCAGCCAGATTCCGTCCCGTGTGATGACCGATTCCCCGAGACCCAGACTCCCCCGCATTTGCATGGCCTCTTCGAGATTGTCCGCGGTGAAGATGCCATTCAGCAGGGAATCCAGCGGCCAGGGAGAGGCGATTCTGGACACCAGGTTGCCCCTGATGCCGACGGAAGCGGACAGGCCGCTGGATAGATCCAACAGCGTCAGCGAACCCTCTTTTAACGTGCTGATGTCATCCAGAAGCCCGCCCAACTCGTCGACACAAACCGCCTGCAGATGGTATCCGAGTACCGTCTCCACCGCGCCCTCCCAACCCGGCGCAACCTGTATTCGTTCCGCCAGTCTGGCAGCCTTCCCCAGATCCCGATTCTCCAGCCATTCCGTGATCATACCGGCGCTTTTTCCCAGGGCCGCCTCCTGCAGGGCCTCCAGGGAAGCCAGACGACCTCGTGCCGACTGCAATTCGGCCCGGGCCTCGTCCAGGGACAAACTCTTCTGGTGATTTTCTTCGCGCTGGCCCGTAATCTGTTCGGCGGCCGCAGTCAGCAGTTGCCGCTTCTCCTCCACCCGACTGTCTATCGCCTGTTTCTGGTTTTCGAGTTGCGAGATCTGTTGCAGCAACCCCGGATCCTCCAACCGCTGAAGCTCCTCGTCCTGCCGCACCATTCTACGTTTCAGGTTTTCGATCTGTTGTTCGAGATGATTGATCCGCGTACGTTCGACCTGGGCAGATTGGGCCGGTTCTGCCGCTTCCTTATTGAAATGTTCCCATTCCGTCTGCCAGTCACCCATGGCCTTGTCAGCTTCCAAGAGCTTCGCGGCCGCCGCCTGTTCCCCCGTCTGTGCTTCCGCCAGCACCGGCTCCTGCTGCTCCAGGCCCGCATTGAGTTCCCGTAAACGGGCCTCATCCTGATTGCGATGTTCAGTCGATTCCTTCAGTGCCAGTTCGGTCTTGCGAAGATCCCGCTCCAACTGTGAGTGGTTGTCCCTGGCAAACTGGATAGCCTGTTCCAGCCGCGCAATTTCACTTCCCACCGCGTAAAACCGGCCCTGTACCTGATTGAACAACTCGTTGGCCTCAACATGGCTTTCCCTGCTGTGTTCAATCTGTGCCTCGAGCCGCCGCTGTTCTGAGATGGCCGCCTCAAGCTGTGTCTCTTGTTCCTTGATCGCGAGTTCCTTCCCGGCAACTTCCTGGCTGAGATTCTGCCAGCGCAATGCCAGCAGTTCCGCCTGCAGACGACGCTCCCTTTCCTTGTACTGCTTGTATCTCTCCGCCGTTGAGGCCTGGCGCTGCAAATGCTGAAGTTGTTTGGTTATTTCATCTCTTAGGTCATTTAATCTATCCAGGTTTTCCTTAGTGTGGGAGATCCGGTTCTGGGTTTCACGGCGACGTTCCTTGTATTTGGAGATACCGGCTGCCTCTTCGAGAAACGCCCTCAGGTCTTCCGGCCGTGCCTCGATCAGGCGGGAAATCGTACCCTGTTCGATAATGGAATAACTCCTCGGACCCAGTCCCGTTCCGAGAAACAGGCCCGTGATATCCCTGCGCCTGCACCTGATTCCATTCATGAAATAGCTGGACTGGCCATCTCGAAAAACCTGCCGTTTTACAGAAATCTCGCTGTACTTGGCATACTCACCGCCGGCGCTCCCATCAGAATTGTCGAACAGAAGCTCTATACCCGCGGTCCCCACCGGTTTTCGGGATGTCGAACCGTTGAAGATCACGTCCGACATGGACTCGCCCCTGAGCATCTTGGCCGAACTTTCCCCCATCACCCAGCGAACCGCATCGATGACATTGGATTTTCCGCAACCATTGGGTCCCACCACGCCCACCAAATTGCTCGGCAGAAGCACCGTGGTGGGATCCACAAAGGATTTGAACCCGGCCAGCTTAATCTTTTCTAATCGCATAGGGCGCTAAGATTACAGAGTGCCGGCTTCGGTGACAAGGGAACCACAACACATTCACCACCAAAAGATCATCAGTTAACTTACTGTTATTATTAAGTTTGATGATGCCACCCACAACTTCTCACAACTTAAAAAAAGTATGCCTGTGTAAACAAACTGTTGGAAGCCTTCTCAAGGCCACAATCCGGCACCAGAGGCGATGCGACGAAGTGCCAGGTTCCGTATAATCTGCGCTCATTAACTCTGAGCCGACAGATCAAATCACCATGCCAAGCCAGCCAAACAAATCCCTTGAGACCTTTGAAAACCCCCAACCCGGGCGTGACTATACAATTCGCATTCGAGTGCCGGAGTTCACCTGTCTGTGCCCCAAGACAGGCCAACCCGACTTTGCGGAGATGACAATCGAGTATGTGGCGAATCGTCTCTGTGTGGAGCTGAAATCCCTGAAAATGTATGTCTGGTCATACCGTGACGAGGGGGCATTCCACGAAGCCGTAACGAACAGGATTCTGGACGACCTGGTATCAGCAGTTAAGCCCCGCTTTATGCGGATTACTGCGGATTTCAACGTGAGGGGGGGAATCTATACAACCGTGGCGGCTGAGCACCGGCAGGAGGGTTGGCAGATTCCCGAATATGTTCAGCTGCCCTGATCTGAAACCCGGTGCCTGCAGTCAGCTGACACCAGGTTTTAACCCGGATGGAGCGCAAGCGTAATCCGGGGTGTCGTACCCGGACACTCCCTGGATTCCACTGCGTTTCATCCAGGCTACATTATTTGATGTGTCTATTTTATTTGCGCCAGAAGCTCCTGGGCCTGTTTCGCGAAGGGAGAGTCCGGGGTTTCCCTGACTATCGATTTAAGTACTCTTGCAGCTTCCTTGTCCCTTCCCGATTTATGCAGTGCGTAGCCTACGTGGTAGCCGATCTCCGGATGATCCGGCGCCAGTAACAGCGCCTCCTGAAGCATCCGCAGCCCCTCCTCGGGTGAACCCAGATTGAACATGGCCCAGCCATAGGTATCCATGACTTCGGGGCGCCTGGGTGCCAGTTCGTAGGCCCTCCGGGACAGGTCGATGGCCCGCTTGTCACCGCGCGCCTGATAAAGCCAGGCCAGGTTGTTCAGGGCGGCTATATTGTCGGGTTCACCCTTCAGCGATTTTTCGTACTGAACCATGGCTTCGTCTTCCCGTCCCGTGCCTTGCAGCATCATCGCATAGGCCCCGCGGGTTCTTGCATCCTCGGGATGATTCTTCAACCAGTCCTGGACCTGCACCAGACTCTTCTCTTTGTCTCCTCTGGCGTTTTGCAGCCGGGCCATGTCAAGGGCGAGTTTTGCCCTGGGCTGTAATCGATATGCCTCGGCTATTGCAGCAATGGCTTCCTCATATTGGTTCTGTGCGATGAGGGCTGATGCAGCGAGCTCATGACCAATACCGAGCTTGGGAAAACTGCTCTGAATCTGTGTGGCCCTGGACAGGGCATCGCCATAGTTACGATCGCTCAGGTCCAGTCTGACCATGGCCACCTGTGCGGGCAAGTAGCCGGGCTGGTTTTCAAGTGCCTTCCGCAGGCTGCTTCTCGCAGCATCCTGATTACCCACGGCCTGTTCAGTGCCCGCCAGAAGCGTCAGATTCTGTGCCGTTGGCCATTTCTCCGCAAGCCGTCTGAAGGTACCTGCCGCATTGTTGGACTCACCTGCCGCAAGTTGAGCTGTACCCAGAACGCGAGACGCGGCCTCCTGGTCCGGGAAACTGGTTGCCAGCTCATTGGCGGCACGCAGCGCCTTCAGCTTGGCCCCGTCATTGAGATAGGCCTGTGTCAGCAACAGACCGGGTTTACTGGATTCTGGATTGGCGTCCCGGGCCTTTTTCAGCCATTCGTAGACCTTTGCCCGGTCTCCACGCTGTTCCGCCAGGGCAGCCATGCCGATCATTGCATTGAGATTATCGGGATCGCGATCCAAAGCTGAGAGAAAATGGCCCTCCGCAGCCTTCAGCTCGCCGCTGGAAACCTCCATTCGGGCCAGGTTGATTTCCGCGGTTACAAACTTGGGATCCAGCTCCAGGGCCTTCTCGAACTTTGCCCTCGCCTTCTCCCGATCGCCGCCCGCCAGGTAGGCCAGGCCGGACAGATTGACCGGCACCGGATTGTCCGGCATGCGCGCCTCAAGTGCACGGGAAGCCTCAAGTGCCTTCTCGATCTCATTGTTTCTAAGATGCGACAGCACCAGCAGAATATCTGCCTGCATGAGGTCCTGCCCCAGATCCACCGCAGACTGAAGCTCTGTAATCGCTTCGCCGGTATTGCCCTGCGCCAGCAGCCCGAACGCCAGCTGGGTGCGCAGCGTTGCAAGATCCGGCGACAATTCCACTGCCCTGCCCAGGAGTTCCGACCCCTGCTCGAATCGCCCGGTTTGCAGATAGGCGTTGCCCAGCATCGCCAGCAGCTGCGCATCATCGGGATACTGCACCATCGCCGGCTCAAGTAGTTCGATGGCCCGGTCGACCTGCTTCAGCTTTATGCGTGCCGCGGCCGTCAGCTTGATGGCCGGGAGACTGCCCGGCATGGCGGCTAGCGCCCGGGTCAGGTACTCGTCGGCCAGGGCGATTTCTCCCAGAGCAAACTTGGTTGCCCCGTATAAAAGCTGACTCTGCGGATGAGATGGGACTAATTCCAGAACCCGACTCAGGTACACTTCCGCCTGCTCCAGGTCGCCTGTCTGAAACGCATACACGCCCTGGAGATAGAGGACGATAGGGCTGCCGGGAGCAAGCTGTTCAAGTTTTGCCAGATCCACGGCCGCCGGGTCAAACCGGCGTTGATGCAGATTGATTACGACTCTGCCCAGCAGGGCCGGAGTGTTGGAGGGATCAACTTCGAGTGCCTTGTCAAAATCTTTAAACGCCAACTCCAGCTGGCCTGAACGGCGATAATACTCCCCCCGCATCCCCAATGCCTGAATGTTGTCGGGGTGCCTGACCAGGAGTTCGTCAAGCTTTGCCTTCCCCTCTTCTTCCCTGCCGGAAATGAAAGCCACCCGCGCGAGTCCGACAGCCGCCTTCTGCTGGTCAGGATCTATGGCGAGTGACTGTTTGAATGCCCGCTCCGCCCGGTCAATATTCTGCTTACCGAGAAATGCCTGGCCTCGCAGGGCCATAATGGACGCCTGAACGGAGCCTTCGGGGACCGGGTCGGTTTCAATCTCATCTATGATCTCATCGAACTTGCCCTGTAACAGGTACGCCTGACCCAGGTTCAAGCGCCAGACGTCCTCCACCGCACGGTGGATTTTGGCCCTTTTGAGCTCCTTCTCCGCCGAAGCGCCGTCTCCAAGATCCAGATATATTCGCCCCAGGAGAAGTCTTGCATCTGCGTTGGCCGGATCCTCCTGCAAGGTATTCTTCAACTGAATTACCGCAGAACTGACATCCCCTTCAGCAAGATGCCGTTTGGCCTCCGACAGATAGTCCTCTGCCATCACACCCTGAACACACGAAAAAAGCAGCAGCATCGAAAGCGTAAAGATCCAGGATTTCATTTTTTTTCCTTAACAGTCAGATACAGGCCGGAGTCATCCGGGAGCTACAAAGTAATACTGTACTTGCGCAGCAAATTGTATAGCGTAGGGCGTGTTATACCCAACATCTCCGCCGTTCTAGACACATTGTTTTCTGAATAGTTGAGGGCGCGCAGCATTGCCCGGCGCTCGGCGGACTCCCTGACCTGCCGGAGATTGAAGGGCTCTGTATGGCCGTCCACGTCATCCATTTCCAGATCCTCTTCCGATACCTGAGCGCCGTCCGCCATGATCACCGAACGCTTGACCCGGTTTTCGAGTTCCCGCACGTTGCCGGGCCAGTCATACTGTTCGATAGCCACGAGTGCCTTCTGTGTGAATCCCTTTACGGGACGGTTGAGCTGCCGGGCGAACTGCTGCAGAAACCATCGGGCAAGCACTACCGCGTCACCCTCGCGCTCCCGCAGTGGCGACACCCTGATCGTGGCCTCATTTATCCTGTAGAACAGATCCTCCCGGAAACTGCCTTCGCCGATCATTTCCTTCAGGTCCCGGTGCGTTGCGCAGATAACACGCACATCCACGGGTATTTCTTTTCTGCCACCCACTCTTTCGATGACCCGCTCCTGGAGAAAACGCAGCAGCTTGGCCTGAAGCGCCAAGGAAAGATCTCCCACCTCATCAAGGAAAAGGATCCCGCCTTCCGCCACTTCAATCTTTCCTATCGTAGTCTTCGTGGCCCCGGTGAAAGCACCTTTTTCATATCCAAAAAGCTCGCTTTCCAGAAGATTCTCCGGTATCGCCGCGCAATTGATGGCCACCAGTCGGTTCGCGGAACGATTGCTCAACGCATGAAGCCCTTTCACCACGAGCTCCTTGCCGGTTCCGCTCTCCCCGAGTATGAGCGTGGAAACATCGGTGGGTGCCAGCTTTTCCACCATCTTGCAAACCTTGAGCATCTCCGTGCTCACAGCGATGATGCCGTCAAGGGGTGACAAACTCTCACTGGTCGCCAGGCGTCTGTTTTCCTGCTCCAGATTGTGCACTCTCGCCGCCCGTTCCACCACGAGGTTCAGAAGATCGGGGTCGATCGGCTTTTCGTAGAAATCATAGGCGCCCAGCCCGATGGCACGTACCGCGTTGTTGCTGTCGTTGTGCCCGGTCACCACGATGACTTTGGTGTCCGGAGCCAGGGATAGGATCTCCTTGAGCGTGGCAAACCCTTCAGTGACACCCCCCGGATCGGGAGGTAAACCGAGGTCAAGCGTCACGACAGCCGGCTCCAACCGCCGCAACTGCGCCAGCGCCGACTCCCTGTCAACCGCCCCTTCCACCTCATAACCCTCAAACCCCCACTGGAGCTGGCTCAACAGGCCCGGGTCATCCTCCACTATCAATAGTTTCTTTTCGGGTTCACTCAATTCCAATTCCATCCTTCAGGGGATAACAGGCTCATGTGTATGTATCGGCCAAGGGTATTATTAGTTTGAACCGGGTGCCCTCACCCACCCTGCTGTAAACCTCCACCCTTCCCCCGAGAGAGTGGATAAACTCCCGGCATTCGTAGGCGCCTACGCCCATTCCGGTCAAGCCTTTTGTCGAGTCGAAGGGCCGAAAAAGCCGCTCTCTGATGAACAGTTCGTCCATGCCTGATCCATCATCGGCAATCTCCACTATCGCCATCTTGTCGGCAGAATGCAATCCCGCTTCCACGGATCCCCCAAGGTTTGTGGCGTCCTGGGCATTCTGGATCACATGCCCGAGAACCGCCTCCATTCTGTCAGGATCTGCCAATACCCAGACTTCATCGGTATCCGTCATCAGCCTCGGGACCGGCTCTTGCATCGACTTGGCGGCAATCGTCTCTTTCAGTATGTGGCTGAGTTCAACCCTGCTGCGCCTTTCATCGGTCACCGAACTTCGCATATAGGACATCAGCCGGGTCATTTTCCTCACCGCATTGTCTATGGTGAGAAAAGCATCATCGACAAAGGCGGGGTTCTGCCGGTGTTTCTCGGCATTTTTTACGATAAGGGACAGCTGAGCTATCAGATTCTTCAAATCATGCACGACAAACGCCGAAAGGCGGTTGAATCCATCGAACTGTTTTGCCTCGGTCAATGCTTCCGCTGTCTTGTACAGGGTCAGGTAGCTGGCCGCCTGTCGTCCTGCGGTCTTGAGGAGATCCAGGTTTTCCCAATTGAGCTTGATTCTGGTCCTTGGTTTCGTAAGAAACACAAAACCCATCACGCGATCATCGTGGATCAGGGGAACGATCAACCACCCCCCCTCCAGGGAGGTCAACCATGGGGGCAGTATCAGCGCCTCGTAAAGTTCCGGCTGAGACGTGTATTCATCCAGATTAATGACCCACTGCCTGTTTCCCAGAAAATCGACCAACGAGCCGAGTTCCGGGTCACTCTCTATTTCCGGCCTGGGTTGATTGCGGTTCGCAACCAGTTCGCATTCCCGGTTCTCCGAATACAGCCACAACAAACCGCCTGTGCTGTCTACAATTTCGCCAAGGGCCCAGATGACGCGTTCAAACAAAGGCTCTTTCACTTCCTGCCCTGAAAGAAGACGAATCAGTCGCAGCCATTCCTCGCGATAGTCGTAGCGGTAACTGAAAAAATGCTTGTTGATAAAGACTTTCGCCCGCGCCCTCACCTGCCCCGAAAAGAGCAGCGCAACCAGCACCAGGACTGCGGCAAACAGGAAGGTGATCTGCAGAACCGCCCCCCATTCCCCCCCGTAGAGCTTGATGTAATAGCCCGCAAAGGCCATCAGCAGCATGTAGACGCCGGCACTCAGCAGCGTCGTGGTGTGAAATACGATTCTTTTGGACACGAAAAGATCCAGGGACCAGGTTGGATTCCTGGCAGCCGTAATAGCCAGCAGCGGTACGATCATCGCGGCCACTCCACCCCTGGCATACCAGAGATCGGCGTCGATTCGCTTGAACAACAGGGCGTCGGAGAACAGATAGAAGTCGAATGCGAACATCCCGCCTAGCCCAAAACAGAGATACTTGATACCCCAGCGATTCTCCGTCGTGGTATTGCGATAGAGTTGCTCCACCAGCATCATGCCCGCCACGGCGCTCACCACCTGACCCAGATATCGCGCATCCAGAAACACGACCGGCAACAAAACGGTTTCCGGCAGCACCAGCATTGCACTGGCGACCAGGATTACGATGGATAGAATCCGAAAAAGGGAAGTCGAGGTACTGCTCTGCTTCGCCATGCGAAAAAGCAGCACCATAAGAAAACCGCACCAGGCAAGGTTCTTGAGGGCCTCCATGCCCCAGATGACCACACCCGGTACCAGCCTGAATCCGGATTGAAGCGCAAACAGACCCGACCAGACCATGGTGATGAAGGTTGCGGCCAGCATCAACCCCCCCTGCAGCCGGCCACGCCAACTGGTCAGAAGCAGGAGCAGAAGTATCAGCAGCAGGACAGCGGCAAAGGTGAAACCGAGAACGGCAAATTCAGACATAAAGATCCCCGGAATCTGTTCCCGGAAGGCGTATCGGTAAGGTTGGGGACAATCTAAGGCTCAACGAGCACCCTTTCCCATCAGAACAACCTCAACTGTCTCCAGGAGTATGACGAGGTCGAGAAATATATTGGCGTTCTTCACATAGTAAAGGTCGTACTGCAGTTTCTGCTTGGCATCCTCCAATGAGGATCCGTACTGATAGCGCAGCTGGGCCCATCCCGTGACACCGGGTTTAACCCGATGTCTCTCCCGATAGTAGGGTATCTGCTTTTCCAGCTCCAGCACGAACTCCGGTCTCTCCGGTCTGGGTCCTACCAGCGTCATATCCCCTTTCAGGACATTGAAAAGCTGGGGCAGCTCGTCCAGCCGCGTTTTACGAATAAAATTCCCGAGCATCGTGACTCGGGTGTCATTCGAGGTTGCCCACCGTGCCACGCCGTCGGACTCTGCGTCCGGTTTCATACTCCGGAATTTATGAACTCTGAAGGTGCGACCATTCCGGCCCACTCTGGACTGATGATAAAAGACAGGGTGACGCCCCAGCGACCCGATCAGGCTCAAGAGTGTGATGATCACGAAGAAAGGAGAGAGCATCATTATCATCAAAGCACTCACGGAAATATCCAGCAGCCTTTTCCCGTTCTGACCTATTACGCCGACGTTGAATCCGGGGGAATAATAGATCCAGCTCGGGTGAAGCAGATCGATATTGACCCTCGAAGTCTCCTTTTCGAAAAAGGTCAGCAGATCAAAAATGACGATGCCTGACATCTTGCAATCCAGGATGTCATCCACCGGGAGCCCCTTTCTTCGGTCATCTACCGCAATGACGATCTCGTTGATTTCAAGCTCGAATACCAGATCCAGCAAAGATCCGGTCAACTCGGTCTGCCGGTCGTCGGAAATGATGCTGTGTCCCTCTTCCAGCCGAACATACCTGACAACCGTAAATCCGAGCTGGTGGGGGCTATTCTCTTCCATACTCGCAATGCGCGCCGCATTCACACCCGTGCCCAATACGAGAACCCGGTGTTTCCGTGATTCCACACCCGCGAAATGAAAGAAGACAGCGCGCAGAATCAATATCCCGGCCAGCGAGAAGATCATGGCCAGGCCGAACACTCCGCGCCACAGAAAAAGATCCGGAAGCGCATAGAAAACCAGGCTCATGGCCATGGATGCGAGAAAAAAACTCACCCCTAGCCTGACGAGCAGTGCCGCCGCCCCCTGGAGACCGCGCTGATAGAGACCCATCGCGATCATTGAGGAAGATACCAGCAATGCGTACAGCACCGCCGCAGAGTGGATTTCGGATCCGAGGGGCTGCTCGAGAAACCTCAAATTCAAACCGGTTCTGATGACATGGGCCCCAAGAAGGCATCCATAGAACAGGAAAAGCTCCAGCACTCCCAGGAGAAGAAATATCTTTGAAATGTAATGCCCGAAAAGTCTTAACATATCGCTGGGATTATACAGGATAGACGGAATACCATATCAACTTGACCTGCCGGGGCTCTGCATTCCGCGCTCGCGGAAGCGGGGCAGGCAGGGTATCATTTTGTGCACTGATTCGGTCGAATGTTTTTTCACGATGATCTCTGACCCGACAACCCGTTTACCGGTCTAAAGAAACTCATCTGGAAACCGACACATCTGAGGGTTGTTCGCGACGCTCACTGTACATCTGTTAAGCGTTAACGGCGGTTTGCGAAAAAAATTCATACCATTTCAACAAGCGGATTTCATTATTCGGGGCAATAGGGTAACAATGATCAAATTGGAAGATGTGCGCATAGGGGTGATAGGCTTGGGATATGTGGGACTGCCCCTTGCGGTGGAGTTCGGCAAGCAGTTCCCCACTATGGGGCTGGATGTGAACGCCGAAAGAATTGCGGAACTCAAGAACGGCGCCGACAGTTCTCTGGAAGTGGAACCCGAGGAACTGAAGAGTGCGGAGAAACTCAGTTACACGCTGCTCCCGGAAGATCTCAAGGACTGCAACGTCTATATAGTGACCGTACCGACACCTATCGATCAACACAAACGCCCTGACCTTTCACCTCTGATCGGTGCCAGCCAGATGCTCGGGGCGCTGGTGAGCCCGGGTGACGTGGCCATTTACGAGTCCACGGTCTATCCCGGGGCGACCGAGGAAATCTGCGTACCCATTATCGAGGAACTGTCCGGCCTGGCGTTCAACAGGGATTTTTTCGTGGGCTACAGCCCCGAGAGAATCAATCCCGGAGACAAGGAGCACCGGGTGGTCAACATCAAGAAGGTGACATCGGGATCAACGCCGGAGGTGGCGGATTTCGTTGACAGCCTGTATCGCCGGGTCATTACCGCCGGAACTCATAAAGCCAGCAGCGTCAAGGTGGCGGAGGCGGCAAAGGTCATCGAGAACACGCAAAGGGACGTCAACATTGCCCTGATCAATGAACTGGCACTGATCTTCAACCGGTTGGGGATAGACACTCAGGAGGTACTCGATGCTGCGGGCAGCAAGTGGAACTTCCTCCCGTTCAGGCCCGGGCTGGTAGGCGGTCACTGTATCGGTGTGGATCCTTATTATCTGACGCACAAAGCACAGGAAATTGGATATCATCCGGAAATGATCCTCGCGGGCAGACGCATCAACGACGGCATGGGAAGCTACGTGGTGACCGAGGTCATAAAGCTGATGATTAAAAACCAACTCCCGGTCGCCGGGAGCCGGGTGCTGATCATGGGGCTGACTTTCAAGGAAAACTGCCCGGACCTGAGAAATACCCGGGTGGTGGACATGATCGAGGAGTTCAAGGCCTACCAGGCTGAAGTCGATGTCTACGACCCGTGGGTCGTCCCTGCCGAAGCCATCAGGGAATACGGAGTCGAACCGATCAAGGAGCTGAAAGAAAACAGCTATTCCGCGGTTCTGCTGGCGGTGGCCCACCGGCAGTTTGTCGATATGGGCGTCGAAAAGCTTCGCTCGCTCTGCCAGGCCGACGGAATTCTTTACGATATCAAGCACACTCTGCCGAAAGCGGAGACTGACGGAAGGCTGTGATAGGGCCTGGGAATCTAAATGAAAATACTTGTAACAGGCAGTGCCGGCTTCATCGGATCCGCCCTCTCTCTGAAACTGCTGGAGCGAGGTGACGAAGTCATTGGTATCGATTGTCTGAACGACTACTACGACGTTAAGTTGAAGGAGGCACGACTGGCCCGCACCCTGGCCTATCCGGGCTATAAGGATCTGCGCATCTTCCTGGAGGACCGGGAGGCCATCGCCAAAGCCTTTGCGGATCACAAACCAGACCGGGTAGTGAATCTTGCCGCCCAGGCCGGTGTCCGCTATTCCATTGAAAACCCGGCTGCCTATATAGACACCAATCTTCTGGGATTCGGGAACATACTGGAAGGATGCCGTCACAATGGTGTGGACCACCTGGTCTACGCCTCCAGCAGTTCCGTCTACGGGGCAAATACAGACATGCCCTTTTCGGTCCATCAGAATGTGGATCACCCGTTGAGCCTGTACGCTGCCAGCAAAAAAGCCAACGAATTGATGGCTCATACTTACAGCCATCTGTATAACCTGCCCACAACGGGACTGCGCTTCTTCACGGTCTACGGACCCTGGGGAAGGCCTGACATGGCCCTGTTCCTTTTCACCCGTAATATCCTCGAAGGCAAACCCATTGATGTTTTCAACTATGGCAACCACAGGCGGGATTTCACCTACATCGACGATATCGTGGAGGGCGTGATCCGAACACTCGACCGGGTGGCCAAGCCCAATCCCGATTGGAGCGGGGACACGCCTGACTCCGCCACCAGCCTTGCACCCTACCGGCTCTACAATATCGGCAACAACAATCCCGTGGAGCTAAGGCACTACATCGAGGTGCTAGAGGGGTGCCTGGGGAAAAAGGCGGAGAAGAACCTGCTCCCCCTGCAGCCCGGCGACGTGCCGGACACCTACGCGGACGTTACCGCCCTGGTGAAGGATACGGGTTACAAACCAGCCACCTCGGTGGAAACTGGGATCAGGAATTTTGTGGACTGGTACCGGGATTACTATCAGGCCTGAGATCAGGCAATCTGGTGGGCCGCGAGGTACACTAGCGTCCTCCCATGCGCACCGGAAGCCGGCGCGCGCCCCAAGTTCCGGGTGAAGATTCAAAAACCCCCGGGATCTGTGAATTACAGTTACGACAACGGCCCTCCGGAGTGAGATTCCACTCCCCCAGCTGATACCAATCCCTGTCGATCAGCAGGCAACCACAGCCCGGGCACCAGGTGCTCCCTCCCCTGCTATCGTGCACATTGCCTGTATAGGCGAAGTGAACCCCGTTTTTCAGAGCCAGATCCCTGGCCCGGCTTAACGTCTCCGGAGGTGTAGGCGGTATGTCCCGCATCTTCCAGTCAGGGTGGAAAGCCGTAAAGTGCATGGGAACATCCGGGCCCAGATGTTCCACTACCCAGCATGTCATCTCGTCCAATTCTGTATTCGAATCGTTTTTTCCGGGTATCAGCAGCGTCGTAAGCTCAATCCATACATCGGTATGCCGCACGAGATAGATCAGGGTGTCGAGCACCGGTTGGAGGTGGGCACCGGTGAGTTTGTGGTAGAAATCGTCACTGAAGGACTTAAGATCAACATTGGCGGCATCCATGTGGCTGAAAAAAGGCCCCCTCGGCTCCGGAGAGATATAACCCGCCGTTACTGCCACCGTTCTGATTCCCAGATCATGACAGGCCTTTGCCGTGTCAATGGCGTATTCCAGGAAGATAACGGGATCGTTGTAGGTGAAGGCGACACTCCTGCACCCGAGTTTCGCCGCCGCTTTGGCTATTGCTCCGGGTGACGCGGCATCGGCGAGGGTATCCATTTCCCGGGATTTGCTCATATCCCAGTTCTGGCAGAATCTACAGGCCAGATTGCACCCGGCCGTGCCAAAGGAAAACACGGGGGTTCCAGGCAGAAAATGATTGAGCGGCTTCTTTTCTATGGGGTCCACGCAAAATCCACTTGATCTACCGTAGGTTGTGAGTACGATCTCACCCCCCTCGCAGGCTCTCACAAAGCAAAGCCCCTGCTGGCCCTCCTTCAGCTTGCATTCGCGGGGGCAAAGATCGCACTGGACACGGCCGTCATCCAGCAGATGCCAATACTCTGTGGGGTGATGTTTAACCCTGGCGTTTCTCATGGCTGCTCCCATCGGTTTGCCTCTTCCCTCTATTATAGATCGGGTCGCCTCTTGATTTTTCACCTATCCGGTTACATTGTTATAGAGTAGATTGCTAAATGAGGAGCATGTCATGCCCGGAATACGTACCCCCGCGGTCGCAGGTTTCTTCTATCCTGCCGACGCCGAAGAAGTGGGTGTTCAGGTAAGGCGGTTCATCTCTGATGCCAGGGCCGGCCACACCCCGCCTCCGAAGGCACTCATCGCACCCCATGCAGGCTATATCTATTCCGGGCCGATAGCCGGCAGCGCCTATGCCCAGCTCGAACAGGTTGCCGATCAAATATCCAGAGTGGTGATACTGGCACCGGCTCACAGGATAGCCTTCCGGGGCCTTGCGCTGAGCAGTGCGGATTATTTCAGGACGCCCCTGGGGGATATCGAGGTTGACCAGGCAGCGCTCCAGGATATCGTCGAACTGCCCCAGGTACACCTGTTAGATCAGGCTTTCGACAACGAGCACAGCATCGAGGTACATCTGCCATTTCTTCAGGAGACCCTCACATCATTCCGCATCCTGCCTCTGCTGGTCAGCGATGCGAAAGCGGAAGAAGTCGATGAGGTCCTGGAGCATCTATGGGGCGGAGAGGAGACATTGATACTGGTCAGTTCCGATCTCAGTCACTATCTGGATTACGAATCCGCAAGAAGCATGGATGCGGAGGCCTCACGGGCCATTGAGGCATTGCGCCCAGAAGGCCTCAACCGCAACCACGCCTGCGGCAGAACACCCGTCAGCGGACTTCTGCTGGCGGCACGCCGCCATCAACTCACGGCCGCCACCCTGGATCAGCGAAATTCAGGAGATACCGCCGGGCCCAGGAATCAGGTGGTGGGATATGGAGCCTATGCCTTCTACTAAAAACCTGCCCCCGGAAGAGAGAGGCACACTCCTGACGCTGGCACGGAACTCCATTCAATTCGGACTCGATCGGGGTAGTCAGCTCAGCATTCGGATTGAAGACTATTCTAAGCGGTTGCGTGAAAAACGGGCCTGTTTCGTAACCCTGAACAAGCACGGTACCCTGCGGGGCTGCATTGGGCATCTGGAGGCTGTGCAGCCCCTCGTTGCGGATGTCATCGAAAACGCCTATTCAGCTGCCTTCCGCGACCCCAGATTTCCGTTGCTCCAGCTATCGGAGCTGGATTCATTGGATATTCACATCTCGGTACTGACGCCCGCCTCCCCCTTTCCATTCACATCGGAAAGAGATCTGGTGGATAAGCTGCAACCGGGAATCGACGGGCTGATCATTCAAAGTGGTTCCCGCCGCGGAACCTTTCTACCCTCGGTTTGGGAGTCTCTGCCCGAACCCCGGGAGTTTCTCAGACATCTCAAGCTGAAAGCGGGAATGACTGCCGATTACTGGTCTGACGATATTCTTGCATATCGCTATACCACCGAGTCTTTCTCAACCGAATAGTGCCGCCAATACCGGTTTTCTATCAATCAGCATCGTCGGTGACGTGGCATTCCCCAATGGAACCCGGCAGGCATTTCCTACCATCCATCCAGATTGCGTGTCCAAAGCGGGTCTGATCCAGATTCGCCCCTCCCAGGTTGGCTCCAGTGAGATCCGCAAAACTCAGATCCGCCCCGGAAAGATCCGCATAGGACAGGTCGGCATTTCTGAGTCCCACACCTTTCATGGACGCCTGACGAAAATCTGCGTAACTGAGATCCGAACCCGTCAGGTTCGCGTACTTCAGATCCGCCCTGTTGAAACGCGCCCCTGAGAAACGTGCCCCACGGAGAATGGCGTTATTGAGCAAAGCGTCCTGCATATCTGCCGACTCCGCCTGCAGACCGTCAAGAATACAGTTTCTCCAGTTTACCTGCGGGGCGGGACTCCGGTAGCACTCGGGATCCGGTATTGCCGGGGGTGCGCCAAGATAGAGACCTGAACCCATGGCGAGCAGAATACCTAAACCCATGACAAGCAAACCGGACAACGGAAAGCGCCGCTGTCTGCCGATTTCGATCAGATTTGTCTTGACCCGACGGTGCCTTACGACAACATCCGGCTCCTCCCTCCTGCGTTCGCCCTTGCGCCGACTATCGGGCTGCTCTCCGGCAGGTCCTCTGCGATCCTTACCATTGCGTTCATCCTCGCGCATCCGGGCAGGTATCAGCTCATCGACATTTCCATTTTTCAGGGCCTCCCTGATTTCCGGCGGAAGGACCTCTGGGACCTCCTCAATCCGTCTCCAATCCTGGTTGTCACTTTTGACCTCGTCCTCCATGGACAGTCTGCCGAGCAGAACAAAACGCCTGATGCTGCCACTGGGGAACGGGCCCTGTGCATGGCCCTTCCGGCGCGTGAACCAGAGTCGCTGTTTTCCCTCTTCCTTATCTTGCTGGATATCTGCCATCAGTCGTGAATCCGCAGGGTCTTCCACAGGTTATCGACCGACATTGCTTCGGCCTGAACCTGCAGCGCCGGATACTCTATAATTTCACCAAATAATTAAGAGTCCCCTGCATGTACATAACAGACCTGATCCCCGGCACCGCGCTGACCTTCGACAAGGCCAGACCCGGACTGCTGGAAAACCTGAAGTCCGGACAATTGCTTCAAGCCAGGGTGATAAGCACCGAAGGCAAGACCAGCCTGATACTGAGGGTGGGAAACACGGACGTGGCTGCAAAAGCGGACATCAGTGTAAGGCCCGGTGAAAAACTGCAGTTGCAGGTACTCAGGGTATCAAACCCCCTGGAACTCCTGGTATTGGGCCGGGCCAGGAAAGAGGATGCCCAGATTCGCGCAATGCGCAGCGCGCTGCCCAGGCAGCATCCTGTGTCCCGCCTCCTGAATCACCTGTCGGGTTCGGCCCCCAAGACCGGCAGTTCTGCTGCCCCGCCTGCAGAAGCCGGCATCAGACTTTTTCCAGCCGGATCGGCAGGAGCGGTGGTTCGGGGAGACATTCAGAACGCCATATTGAAGATATCCCCGGGCACCTCAGACAAAATTCTGCAGCAAGTCACTCGTATCCTGGGCAATGCACACTCAGGCGCCGAGCCCTTGACGGCGGCCCGTATAAAACAAGCTTTCCTGGATTCAGGGCTGTTTCTCGAGTCGAATCTGGTGTCGGGGAATGCGGTCGGAACAGACCTCAAAGCGAGCCTGGTGCGGCTGCTGTTCCAGCTCCGTCCCCTGCTACAGCCACCTCAATCAGGGGGCCGGCAGATAGATCGACATGCCCACGCCGATCAGCAACCGGCAAACCCGCTGCCTGCGAACATCGGTCGTATGCTTTTGGAGTTGCTCGCTCAGACCGAGGGTGCCTTGTCCAGAACCCTGCTGCATCAACTGGCATCCCTTCCCAGGGAGGACACCACTCAGCAGCTCTGGCAGTTTGAATTGCCCATCCGCCACCAGGAGGGTACGCATGATCTGTTCGTCAGGTTCAGCAGGGAGTACAAATCCGGGGAAGATAAGGGAGAACCCCGCTGGTCTGTTCGTTTGGAGTTCAATTTTCCCAACATGGGACCTGTGGCCACCCGGCTCACATTGCAGGATGACACCATCTCAGGCCACTTTACCGCCCAGCACCTCGAAAGTGCGCAAAAACTGGATCGGGCGATGCCTGTTCTCACCCAGGCTTTTCTCCGGGCAGGCCTGAAACCCGGTTCAATGACCGCATGCCAGGGAGAGGTCATTCGGGAAGATCAACCTGTGCGCTTCCCCAAACCGCTGCTGGATGAAAAAGCATGAATGATCTTCCCCGTCAAACGCCCGAACTGGCCGTCGCTCTCCTTTACGATGGTGAAAATGCGCCACGTATCACGGCCAAAGGTAAAGGCGCATTGGCCAAAAAGCTCCTGGAACAGGCCAGAAAACATCAGGTCCCGCTGGAGGAAGACCCGGAACTGGCAGCCATACTGTCCCAGATCCCCCTGGGCGATGAGATACCAGAATCGCTCTATCGGGCCATCGCGGAAGTGATCGCCTTCGCCTATCTGGTTTCGGGGAAGCGGCCGCCTGGATTCACCGAGCCCGGCGAATAGGCGCCTAATTTTTACTGCGCCACTGATTGTGTTCGTCGGTCGCCTGCTGTTCCCGGCTGTCCTCGACCTTGTTCTCAGCCTTGCGAAAACGATCCATCACCTTACCCAGGGCCTGCGTCCGTATATGTTTCTCCTGCCATGCGTCCTTTTTACCGGTGCACTCCCGGCGGCTCATCTGCAGGACTTTCTCCTGATCCGTGATCGCGGTTTCCAGTTTCATGAGGAAGGCACGATACTCCTGCATCTGGGGGGCTGAAAGCCCTTCCCGGGAAGCATTCCTGAAGCGCTCCAGATACTCGCAGTGATACTGTTTCAGCTCTTCGAGCCTGCCGGTGTGCTCCCGCATCTTGCGCTGGGACTCGCCCAGCGCCCGTGCGGCCTTGTTTTCCCGCGACTCCGCAACCCGGTGTACCGGTTTAAATCTCTTGGAAGGTACCATGCCTGTCGCCTTTTAATTGGTATTGAATTAATCCTGTTCCGCCATCGTCGGTGGAAACAATTCCCGCAGATCCGAGAGACTTTGTTCCAGAGACTGTGGTGTATTCATATCCTGCCGAAGAAACCCCTCCATTGCGGGCATCGCCTCTATGGAGGCATCGATACGCTCGTCGGATCCCTTTTCGTACGCCCCCACACTGATCAGATCTCGATTCCGCATGTAGGTGCTGTAAAGATGCTTAAGGGCCCGGGCAGAATTCTGATGCTCATCGTCGGTGATATCGTTCATGGCCCGACTTATCGAAGCCTCGATATCGATAGCGGGATAGTGCCCCATTTCTGCCAGTTGTCTGGACAGTACGATGTGTCCATCCAGTATCGCTCTTGCCGCATCCGCGATAGGGTCGTTCTGGTCATCCCCTTCGGTTAGAACCGTATAGAAGGCCGTAATGGAGCCTCCTCCTTTTTCACCATTGCCTGCCCGTTCCACCAGTTGCGGCAGTTTGGCGAATACCGACGGTGGGTAACCTTTCGTTGCGGGAGGTTCGTGAATCGCCAGGGCGATCTCCCGCTGTGATTGGGCGAAACGAGTCAGTGAATCCATCAGCAGCAGGACTTGCTTACCCTGCTCTCTGAAGTGCTCGGCAATGCTGGTGGCCAGCATTGCGCCGTGCATCCTGCGCAGCGGTGGATTGTCTGCCGGTACGGCAACCACCACCGCTCTGGAAAGACCCTCCTCACCGAGAATGTTCTCCACGAATTCTTTCACCTCGCGGCCACGTTCCCCGATCAGCCCAACAACCGTGACATCGGCATTGGTGTAGCGGGTCATCATCCCCAGCAGCACGCTCTTTCCCACACCCGAACCAGCGAAGAGCCCAAGGCGCTGCCCGCGTCCCACGCTTAACAGGGCGTTGATGGCCCTCACCCCCACATCCAGCGGCTTCCGGATAGGGGCGCGTTTCATGGGATTGTAGGATTTTCCTGTCAGGGGACGTCGCTCGATCATGTGAATCGGCCCTTTTCCATCGAGGGGCCTGCCAGCTCCGTCGATCACCCGGCCAAGCAGATGCTCGCCCACCGGTGCCTCACACACCTTGCCGGTGGGAATGACCCTGGCATCCTGCTCCAGGCCGCGGATATCCCCGGTCGGCATGAGATAAAGGCTCTCCCCGGAAAAACCGACAACTTCGGCCTCTATTTTCTCACCGGTGGCATTAACCACATCGCACTGCCCGCCGATGGCTGCCCTGCACCCCACAGCCTCCAGTGTCAGACCCACCATACGGGTCAACTTGCCCTCGACCACCAGACCGCGATTTTCGGTGACGCGTTGTTGAGCCTGGGAGAGCCGTTCTTTCCAAATATGGCTTCGATCTGTGTTTGGCAAGGGCATAGTTTTAAGTAACTAGTAACTAGTGAATAAGAAAGAATCTATCTTCGAAATTTGTTGATCAACATTCGCATCCAGCAGTCCATCCTCTTTTCCAGTTACTGGTAATCAGTAAAGAACAAAGATTTAAAGATGTGACCCGGTATGATGTTTGTTGGTATCCCGTAACTCACAGTTTCTTCTAGTAACCAGTTACTAGAAACTATCAACTCTCTTCTAACTTTCATCCCCATCCAAATCGCGCTCACCACCAAGCAGCGGTGCAATCAGCGTGGCCAGACGCGACTCCAACGTGGCATCCACCTGGGATGTCTCCGTTGAAATTCTGCAGCCGCCACGGGCGAGAACCGGATCCTCGATAATCCGCCACCCGAGTTCGCTGTCGCTCAGTTCGTAGGTCTCCCTCACCAGGGACGCATCCTCCGGATGCAGAATCAAGCTGATATTTCGGGAAGAGACAGGCAGGATGGACATCGCCTCTCTCACCACGCCGATGATCTGACCGGGATCGTTCCGGACTTCCCGGCGCACCAGTTGACGAACCATGGAGATCACGAGCTCTACAAGCTCCGACTCCACCTGATCGTCGAGCTGTTGAAAAGGGGTCTCAAGGGAAGCAAGCAGTTTGTCGAGTTGCGCGCCCTTCTCTTCCAGGCTTTCCCGCCCTGCGACCAGACCCTCTTTGTGTCCGAACTCGAACCCCTCTTTTCTCCCCTTCTCGAAGCCTTCCTTGTATGCCTGCTCCTGCAGTTTCTGGAGTTTATCCGCGGTCAGCAGGCTGCCGCCATGGCCCATGTCCTGAACACCATCCGGCAGCGTCGACATCTCGGGCGGACGCCATGTCTGCGCCTGCGCCGGAGTGCCCCCGTTGAGGACTTTAGACGTACTCTTCCCCACCTGCGCCTCCAAGCTGGATTTCGCCGGCATCGGAAAGACGCCGCGCCACTGTAAGTATCTCCTTCTGTGCGGCCTCCACATCACTCAGGCGCACCGGCGCACCGGCTTCCAGGTCATCCCTCAACATCTCCGCGGCCCGCTTGGACATGTTCCTGAATATCTTTTCCTTCAATCCCTCTTCGGAACCACGCAGCGCCAACAGCAGCTGATCGGATGCCACTTCGCGCAGCAGTGTTTGAATGCCCCGGTCATCCACATCAATCAGATTATCGAAGACGAACATGTTGTCCTGGATCTCCTGCGCCAGTTCCTGATCCGTTGAGTTGACCTGCTCCATCACGCTGTTTTCGATGGCCCCCTCCACAAGATTGAGGATATTCGCAGCCGTCTTAACGCCTCCCAGGGAAGAGGATTTGACGTTGGTGGCGCCCACGAACTGTTTCTCCAGGATCTGATCCAGTTCCTGGAGCGCCGCGGGCTGTATGCCGTCGAGTGTCGCAATGCGCATGACGATATCCGGTCTCGCCCGCTCCGGGAACTCTGCCAGCACCTCCGCGGCCTGTTCGGGTTCAAGAAAAGAGAGCACGATGGCAATGATCTGGGGATGCTCCAGACGAATCACTTCGGCGATGGAGCGCGAGTCCATCCACTTGAGCTGCTCGAGGCCCTTGCTGTTGCGTCCCAGCAGAATCCGGTCAATAACGCCGTCGGCTTTGTCGGCACCCAGGGCCCCAGTGATAACGCTGCGAATGTACTCATCGGAGTCAATGCCCAGCGAAGTCTGGCCGCGCAGCGTCTGAACAAAGGAACGCATGACCGATTCCATCTGTTCGGTGCTTACGTTGTGCATGGATGCCATTGCAAGACCGAGATCCTGCACCTCCTTTGGCCCCATGTGCGAGAGAATGGTGGCTGCATCCTTTTCGCCCAGCGCGAGCAGCAGGATCGCGGCGCGATCCGCGCCCCTCATTTCGGCGACGCTATCCGACATCTTCCGACACCCAGCGTTTTACGACCTGCGCCACCCTTTTGGAATCATCCTGCACCATGTCACGAGCCGATTTGAGGGTATCCTCGTATCCCTCCGGACCTGGGAGCTGGAGATTCTCGTCACTCCCCCCACCCAGTGCCCCGCCGCCGGCCGCTGAGGATTGTTGATACGGGTTTCCGGCATTCATTTCACCTCCCTGCTGGGTCATGGCAGGCATGGAAGTCAAACGAAGCATGGTGGGTTTCAGGACGAAAAAGATCATCATCACCACCAACACGAGCCCACCAATCTGTTTGGCCAGATCCCACACCCACGCCTGCTCCCAGATAGCCGGTTCCGGCAGCGGCTCAAGTTTCTCTACCTCCAGAAAAGAGGCGTTGATCACTCGGACACTGTCACCCCGGGTCGCGCTGAAACCGATGGTTTCCTCGACCAACTGGGTTATACGGCTTATCTCCTCAGGCGAACGCGGCTTGCGGATGACCTGGCCGTCCCCGGCCGCCGTGACCGAGTCATCCACCACCACTGCCACGGACAATCTTCGCAAGGTGCCGCTGGGCAGGCGGGTGTGACTGACTGTTTTGTCCAATTCGAAATTCCGAGTCGCGCGCTTGCTGGTATTGAGGGGAGAACTATCAGATCCCCCAGCATTGAGGCCACCACCGGCCTGTTCCGGGGCAACACCGGCGGCGGGCGGCTGATTGCTGAGAGCACCGGGTACACCCTGCGCCGAAGACAGGCGGCTGGCCTGCTCGTTGATCTGCTCGCTCCTCAGAGCCGGAAGATCCGGGTTGAAACGCTCTTCCGTCTGTTCGGTGACCGTAAAGTCCAGTTCGGCCGTAACCTGTGCCCGTACACTCGCTTCGCCCAGGATTGGTACCAGAATATCCTCCACTCGCTGCCGATAGCGATCCTCGAGCTGTCTGGTGAATTCAAACTGGGAGCCGGTGAGCATCATCTGGCCCCCGTCCATCTGGCTGCTGAGCAGGTTGCCCTTTTGATCCACGACTGTGACCCGGTTCGATTCGAGGTCCGGTACGCTGGAGGCCACAAGATGAATAACTGACGCGACCTGGCCTTTTTCCAGAGGCCTGCCCGAGTAGAGCTTCACCACGATGGATGCGCTGGGCTGCTTGCGTTTTCGCACGAAAACGGATTGCTTGGGTGTGGCCAGATGTACCCGGGCGGTTTGAATATTGGCCAGTGAGGATATAGTCCTGGCCAGTTCACCTTCCAGCGCACGATGAAAGCGTGCGGCCTCCAGTGCCCTGCTGGTTCCGAAACCCGTTTCCTGCTGCAGCAGTTCGTAGCCCAGGCTGTCGCTATGCGGCAATCCCTGACCGGCAAGTTTCATCCGAGCTTCCTGGACCTTGCCGCTGGGAACCATCACGGCCCCGGTCTCCTGATTCACTTCATAATCGATCCCGGCCTGCTGCAGGGCCGTAACGACCTCGGATGCGTCTTTTTGCGCCAGGTTGCCGAAAAGCAGGCTGTAACTCGGTGTCCACGACCAGAGCACGACGGCCACTCCGATCGCCACGCTGGCGGCGATGCCCACCATCACGGCCAACTGCCTGATGACAGGATTGCGGCCCAGCGACGGTGCCTGCGCCCGAGGGCTCACGACGGTTTCATTGGTAACGGCATCCATCTAAACGCGCACCCCTTGATAAATCTGTTTCATTGATCAGGCAATCTTTTATGAAGTATTAATTATGTAATTACAATTAGTTATTATTATAACTTAAAGTTATTTAATAACTCTTAGAATCTATCCTAGATGGGCATGTTCATGACTTCCTTGTACGCATCAATGAGTTTGTTTCTCACCTGCACCATCGCTTCGAAGGAAACACTGGACTTCTGAATCGCCACCATTACCTCCGCCAGGTTTACGTCACTCTCACCCAGTTCAAACGACTGCTTGAGTTGCGTAGCCTGCAACTGACTGTCATTGACCTCGTTGATAGAGCTCTTCAACAGATTGTTGAAACTGACGCCGGTAGTATCCTGCTGGGTTTCTGTTCTACCCGAGGCCGCGGCTGACATGGTTCGAATCTGTGAGAGAACCTGCTCGATATTGGTCGTGCTCATACTGTTGATTTCCCGTCACCTGTCATGAATTCTTTACTTCCTGCAATTTCCAGACCAAACACCTATACTGGAATGGCCACACCGGCATCCCGAAGACGGGCTATCTTGTAGCGCAGGGTCCTTTGACTGATGCCCAGTCGTTCGGCAACATGCTTCCGGCTGCCTTTGCCGTCGCGCAGGGCATCGAGAATCATCTGCTCCTCAACGGAGCGCAGGTCATCGTTAAGCCTTCCCCTGGCACCCTCATCGTCCACCTGGGATACCGCTCTCGGCTCGATTTCGAAACAAAGCTCGTCAGGCCCGATCTCGCTTCCCGTGCAGAGAATCAGGGCCCGCTGCATCACGTTATCCAGTTCCCTCACATTCCCAGGCCACGCATGGCTCAGCAGCCGCTGCTCGGCCACGGTGGAAAGCCGGGGTTCGGAGGAACCCTGCACGCCACACTGTCTGTGGATCAGGTAACGGGCAAGCGGAAGTATGTCCCGTTTGCGCTCCCGCAGCGGCGGTAGAAACAAGGGGAAAACATTCAGGCGATAATAAAGATCTTCCCTGAAGCGTCCTGCTGCGACTTCCTCCCGCAGAATCCGATTGGTAGTGGCAAGAACCCTGACATCCAACGGGATGACCTTGCGACCACCCAGGCGTTCGACTTCCCTCTCCTGGAGCACCCGAAGGAGTTTTGCCTGCAGACCCATACTCATCTCGGATATTTCATCCAGCAGCAGGGTTCCACCCTGTGCCTGCTCAAATTTTCCGGGAGCCGATTTATGGGCACCTGTATAAGCCCCCTTTTCGTATCCAAACAAGACCGCCTCGAGCATGTTCTCCGGGATGGCGGCACAGTTGATCGCCACGAAAGGTCCCTCGTCGCGGGCCGAGTGACTGTGGATGAAGCGGGCAAATACTTCTTTACCGGTCCCGCTCTCCCCTCCGATCATCACGGTTGCATCGCTCAATGCGACCCGCTGGGCCAACCCGAGCATCTCCCGGGTGAGCAGATCCTCGGCCACCACCTGATCGTCCAGGTTATCTGTTCGCATGATGGCATTTTCGATCTTTTCCAGAAGCAGCTCCGGCTCGAAGGGTTTGGCCAGGTAATCCACGGCCCCGTCACGCATGGCGCTGACCGCCTTTTCGATATTTCCGTATGCGGTCATGAGCAATACCGGTGTCTGGGGATGGGACGATTTGATCCTGGCAAGCAGTTCGTGGCCATTCATGGGTCGCATCTGTACATCGCTGACCACCATCCCCACGGACTCCTCACTCAACTTCGTCAGGGCATCTTCACCGTCGCTGGCGCTGCTTACGGAATAACCGGCCAGCTCCAATGTGTCGCACAATGCCTCGCGCAGCGTTGGATCATCCTCAACAACCAAAACACTCCCATGACTCATACTGAATTCCTCACTACTGTTAATTTCTGAATTTCCGGTGGATGGGCTATCGGACCCTGGCCGGTTATATCTTCCTCTGAGGGGTCCGCTGGAAGTGTGAGAATGAAACAAGTGCCTCCTTCGGATTCCGATTGCACCCGAATCCGTCCCTGGTGGCTCAATACCACATCCTGCACCACCGCCAGTCCCAGGCCCGTGCCATCCGTTCGGGTGGTGAAAAAAGGATCGAATATGCGTGTTTGAAGCTCCTCCGGTATACCCGGCCCGTTATCCTGGAAACACAGCTGCCAGCCGTCTGCCGCCCGTGCCAGCCGGATGTGGATTTCCCCACCCTGACCGACGTGCTCCAGCGCATTGCGGGCCAGATTGACCAAAGCACCCAGCAAAGCATCGGGATTGCCCAGGATCTCGGCCTGCCCTCCGCTTTCATCCATGAGATCGAGCAGCAATCCATCTTCCCGGGCTTGGGGCTCCAACTGCTGAACCAACTCATGGAGCAGCGGGACGAGGTCCAGTTTCCTTGGTTTGAATTGTCCACCCCGAGCAAAGGCGAGCATCTGATTTATCTGGCGTTCCATGTGACTCAGCCTGGTACGGGTGTGGCCTGAGAATCGTTCCCGCTGTTCCCGGGACAGATCGTCGCGGGACAGATGGGCGGTATAGAGCAAGGCGGAAGAGAGAGGAGTGCGGATCTGGTGCGCCAGCTGGGCTGCCATCTCGCCCATGGCACTCAGGCGCTGCCGGCGCTCAAGGCGCTCCTGCAGATCGCGGGTTGTAGTGATGTCGAGCATCAGAAGAATCTGGCCCGGTTCCGGATGCAGCGTCCGTCTGGTCATGCTGACCAGGCGTCCTGAATTCAATCGGTACTCGTCGCCCTGTTGACCAGGAATAAACTGGGTCTCCTGAACGTCGGACCAGAGACCGCCCTCGGTAAGATCACTGAACAGGATTTCCGCAGCCGGATTGAACTGTTGTATGAAACCTGAATCGTCGATGACGACCACGGCGGCGGGCAAGGCGTCCAACAACTGGGCCATCCAATGGGCGAGACGTTCCGTTTCGGCAAGCTGGCGCATCCGTTCGGTACGCGCCGCCGCCAGTTCCCGGCTGAGCTGAAACACCCGTTCCTGAAGCTGGCTGTAGGAGACGGCAAGCTGTTCAGATACCTGATTGAATACCTGAAAGGCGTTTTCGAGCTGTTGTTTTTGTGCGGGCTTTCCGCTGATCATCGCCACTTTCCACCATGTTCTGCCGGGGATATCTCAAGACCTTCCCAACATTCACTGCAGAAAGTATGCCAATATTAATTAAATATAGAATTCAACTAGATAGGTTTAATGAGTTTCGGGGACGTCAAATTCCCGTCGACTCATGGGCGCGCTGAAGACCGTATTTACGCAGTTTTTCGACGAGTGTGGTCCTTCGCATACTGAGCCGCTTCGCTGCATGGGCCACCACACCCTCTGATTCATCCAGGGCCTGTCGGATGAGATTCATCTCCAGTGTGCTCAAATGGGCCTTCAGGTCCAGGCCCTCGTTGGGGAGCCTGGGAACGCTGGCCACGGTCTCCGGTTCGTCACCGGGAATATTTACCAGCGGCAGCGCCCCGACCTGCTTTGTCATATCGATGCCCACGCGGAACTTCTCCGGCAGATCCTTGATATCCACGACGCCGTATGGGTAGAGAATGGCCAGCCGCTCGATAAGATTGGCCAGTTCCCGGACATTGCCAGGCCAGCTGTACTGGGTCAGGGCCATAACGGCCGCCGGCGTCAGTCGAACCGAACCCCGCTTTTCCGTCTCTATACGCGATATCAGGTCATTCACGAGCACCGGGATATCCTCCACCCGATCCCGAAGAGGCGGCATCTCAATGGGGAAAACGTTGAGCCGGTAATACTGGTCCTCACGAAACATCTGTTTGGTGATGGCTTCTTCCAGATTACGGTGTGTAGCCGCTATTATGCGCACATCGCACCGGATGGTCTTATTGCTGCCAACCCGCTCAAAAGTCCTCTCCTGGATCACTCTCAGCAGTTTTACCTGCATCGGCATGCTCATATCCCCTATCTCGTCGAGAAACAGCGTCCCTCCGTGGGCCAGCTCGAAACGCCCTTTTCGTGCGTTGATGGCTCCGGTGAAGGCCCCCTTCTCGTGTCCGAACAGTTCGCTCTCCAACAGCTCCGAGGGTATGGCGCCGCAATTGATAGGCACAAACGGCATGCCGCGCCTGGCCGACTGGTAGTGAAGCTTCCGGGCCACCACTTCCTTGCCGGTTCCGGACTCACCCAGAACCAGCACTGTCGCTTCGGTTTCGGCTACCTGCTCGATCAATTTGTTGATTTGCCGGGTGGCACGGCTGTTCCCCGAGAGACTGCGGAAAAGCTCAAGCGGACGCTGTGCCTTGCTGCCGGATTGCTGCTGCTCCTGGTATATCTGTGCCCTGTGCAGCAGGTCGTGCAGATCGTCGAACCGGGCAGGTAATTTAAGCGTTCCGAGGAATCGGGCATCGGACTTATAATTGAGCACAACACCCGCTTCGCTCTTCATCAGCAGTATGGCCGGTTTTAAAGGCGCTTGATCGGTCACTTTCAACAACTGACCAACCTCGCTGTCTGTCAGATCCGGACCCAGCACGACGGTCAAACAAACGTCCTCTTCCTGACCCAAGATTCGCATCTTCAGTTCAGACGAATCTTTTGCTATTTCAATCCTATAATCAATAAATTGAATTACATTTTTCAAGTAATTTATACGATCTTGATCCCGGTCCACGAGAACAACACAACCGTTTGCCAAGGCGTTGATCCGGTTTATCTTATTTTCCATTATCCCGCTGCATCCCCTGGAATGTGTCCATGAAAACCCCAAATAATATAATAAGTTAAGCACCCTTTATTGGATATGTCAAAATAATGTCGTTGTGAGGACTTCTGACGCATCCTCGGTGTTTCATGCATAGGCCGTCGGGATACGGATTCCTAACGGTGAGACTTCTTACCATGCAGAATTGCCGCTATTGGTCGATAATCAGTGACCGACCTATGGGGAAAGTTACGGGGTTTAGATGACCACAGAACGAGATGATGACAGACGTAGATTTCGACGTGTCTGGTTTGACGCACCGGTTTCGATAGACGGTTCAGGCAGCAGCGTGACGACGACACTGGTGGACATCTCGCTGAATGGCGTGCTGCTGGTAAGACCCGGCGACTGGGCAGGCCAGACCGGCGACTCTGTCAGATTGAGTATCCAGCTGGGCGAAAACACCAACATCCGGATGAAGGTCCAGATTGCCCATCAGGGTCCGGAGACCATCGGTTTGCAATGCGAAGAAATAGATTTGGAAAGCGTGTCCCACCTTAAACGTCTGGTGGAACTCAATCTGGGTGATCAGAACCTGCTGGAAAGAGAACTCGCCGCGCTCGGTTAGACTACATCCAGTATTTCCGACAGCCGGTCAACGGAGATAACCTCCAGTCCCTCGATCGCCTGCTTTGGCTGATTGGCCTTGGGTACGATGGCGCGCCGGAACCCGTGTTTGGCCGCCTCGCGCAACCGTTCCTGGCCATTGGGCACCGGCCTGATTTCACCGGCCAGGCCCACCTCGCCGAACGCCACCAGCTCTCTTGGTATGTTCCGGTCGCGAAAACTGGATAGTGCCGCCAGCAGGACCGGAAGATCGGCAGCGGTCTCGGTAATCCGCACGCCGCCTACGACATTTACGTAGACATCCTGATCGAACATGGCAATACCACAGTGCCTGTGCAGGACCGCCAAAAGCATGGACAGGCGATTCTGTTCGAGCCCAAGCGTGATGCGCCGGGGATTGGAGAGCGAACTCCCATCCACCAGCGCCTGAACCTCCACCAGGAGCGGGCGGCTCCCCTCCCGGGTCACGAGCACGATGCTGCCGGATACCTCGTGTTCGTGGCGCGAAAGAAATATTGCCGAGGGATTGCTCACCTCTCTCAGCCCCCGGTCCGACATAGCAAAAACACCCAGTTCGTTTACTGCCCCGAAACGATTTTTCATGGTGCGGACAAGACGCAGCTGACTGTTGGACTCCCCTTCGAAGTAGAGCACCGTATCGACCATATGCTCCAGGACCCTGGGGCCGGCAAGCGCCCCTTCCTTGGTGACATGCCCCACGAGAAAAACGATGGTTCCGCGCTGCTTGGCAAATCGCACCAGCTGGGCCGCGGACTCCCTGACCTGGGCAACCGAGCCCGGTGCAGATTGCAGCTGCTCGGTATAGATCGTCTGAATAGAATCGATCACCATCACGTCAGGCGGGTCGTTCCGCATCAACGCCAGGATGCGCTCCACGCAGGTTTCGGCCAACAGTCCCAGTTTATCCCCGGGCAGACCCAGACGCCGGGCGCGCATGCTTATCTGTTCCGGCGATTCTTCCCCGCTTACGTAGAGCGCGGACAGGGAACAAGAGAGTGTCGTCAGCGCCTGAATCAAAAGCGTGGACTTGCCGATACCGGGATCTCCGCCGATGAGCACCACCGAACCCGGAACCAGGCCGCCACCCAATACACGATCGAGCTCGCCTATGCCCGTCGGCGTACTGCTGCGCTCCTTGGCGCTGATATCCGAAAGCACCTGCACCCGGTTCTGAGCAGCGTCCCCCGCATAACCGTCGAAGCGTGGATTGCGCAGGGGTGCGGCTGGCACCAGGGATTCCGTCAGCGTATTCCAGGCCCGGCACTCCGGGCACTGCCCGACCCATTTGGGAAAGGCCGCTCCGCATTCCGAACAGACGTATGTGGTCTTACCCGATTTGCTGCTGCCCGTTCGGCTCACACAGATTCCCTGAACGGGACACGGCTCGTGACGCCACAAAATAGTTCATAGGAGATCGTCTGTGCGCACTCGGCGATCTCTTCCGATGGCAGCCCCCTGCCCCAAAGCACGACCGGATCACCCGGCCGGGCATCGGGCTGGGTGCGCAGGTCCAGGCTTATCATGTCCATGGAGACTCGCCCCACCAGCAGAACCCGTTTTCCATTCAGGAGCACCGGTGTACCTGCACGGGCATGCCTGGGGTAACCGTCGCCATATCCGATGGCGACCACACCCACGGGCATCGCTTCGGGACAGCACCAACTGCCGCCATATCCCAGCGCCGCACCCTTTGCATAATGGTTCACGGCGATGAGATGACTGGAGAGTGTCATGACGGGCTTGAGTCCGTAGTCCACCGCCCGTCCACTGATAATGGGGGATGCACCGTAAAGCATGATGCCTGGACGGTTCCATGCCCTGTGGCTCTCGGGCCAACCGAGGATGGCGGCGGAGTTTGCAATGCTGGCCGGTATGCCAAATGCTTCCTCAATAGGAATAAACTCGCTGATCTGCATCCTGCTGGCGTCGTCCTTCAGATCATCCGCGTTTGCCAAATGCGTCATTAGCCTTAGTTCGGAATGCACGTTGTCGCATGCCAGCAGGCGCCGGTGGGCATCCCTTGCAGCAGACACCTGAAATCCCAGTCGGTGCATCCCAGTGTCCAATTTTAACCAGCAGCGAACAGGGTCCGGCAGGACCGCCTGTTCGAGCATGTCCAGCTGCTCCGACTGGTTGATAGCCAGCTCCAGCCGGTATTGGGATGCCGCCGACAATTCCGCGCCGTCGAAGCAGCCCTCCAACACCAGTATCTCCTTGTCACACCCGGCTTCCCGCAGGCTGACACCCTCAACCACCCTGGCAACAGCGAAGGCATCCGCCGAATCCAACGCCGCGGCCGCCCGGAGCATCCCGTGACCGTAGGCATTGGCCTTGATGACGGCGATCACCCTGCTGTCTGGCGCCGCATCCCGGGCGCATTGGAGATTATGCCGGAGTGCTGAAAGATCAATGAGTGCGCTGGGGCCGCTAATAACCATCGCCACCATAGACGTTGTCGATAAAGTTTTCGAACTTGGTGTACTGACCGAGAAATGTCAGTTTCAGGGTACCGATGGGGCCGTTTCGCTGCTTGCCGATGATAATCTCCGCCATCCCCTTGTCTGGACTCTCCTCGTTGTAGACCTCGTCCCGGTAAATGAACAGTACCAGATCCGCATCCTGCTCGATGGCCCCAGATTCCCTCAGGTCGGACATGATCGGGCGCTTGTTGGTGCGCGACTCGAGACTTCTGTTGAGCTGGGACAACGCGACCACGGGCACTTTGAGTTCCTTGGCCAGCGCCTTCAGAGAGCGAGAAATGATGGATATCTCGTTGGTGCGGTTCTCCGACGCGCCCGCCACCTGCATCAACTGCAGGTAATCGACCATGATCATGCCCAGCTCGCCTTCCTCCCGCATGAGCCGGCGCGAGCGTGCCCTCACCTCCGTGGGACTCATGGCCGGGGTATCATCTATATACATCTTGGCTTCGGCGAGGATACTCACCGCGGATGTCAACCGGGGCCATTCGTCATCTTCGAGACTGCCGGTGCGCACCCGATGCTGATCGATGCGCCCGAGCGAGGACATCATGCGCATGGCCAGGGATTCACCGGGCATCTCCATACTGAATACCGCTACGGGCTTGCCGGAGTTGATGGCAATGTTTTCGGCAATATTCATGGATAATGCCGTCTTGCCCATGGAGGGGCGGCCGGCGATGATGACCAGGTCCGACGGCTGCAGGCCCGAGGTCATTTTGTCGAGATCTGTAAAACCTGTGCTCAAACCGGTTATGGGGTCGTCTTTCTCAAACAGGGTCTCTATCCGGTCGACCGCCTTGGTGAGCAGGGATTTGATGGGCTCGAATCCGCCCCCGCCGCGGGCACCCTGCTCTGCAATCTCGAACACCTTCTGCTCAGCGGTGTCGAGCAGGTCTGTGCTGCTGTTTCCCTCAGTGTTGAACCCGCTGTCTGCTATCTCCGTGCCTACACGGATGAGCTGCCGCAGCACCGAATGCTCGCGCACGATATCCGCATAGGCACGAATGTTGGCTGCGCTGGGGGTGTCCTTCGCCAGGCTGCCGAGATAGGCCAGGCCGCCGGCATCCTTGAGATTTTTATGTCTCTCCAGCTCTTCGGAGAGTGTGATGACGTCTAAAGGCTGGGCTTTCTCCGCGAGCGATACCACCGACCGGAATATCAGGCGGTGTTCGCGTCGGTAGAAATCCAGCTCTCCAATCCGGTCGGCAACCTGGTCCCACGACTGATTGTCGAGCATCAGCCCCCCCAGCACAGACTGTTCGGCCTGTATGGAATGGGGCGGCACCCGCAGGGAATCGAAATCCGACGACCTGGGGTCAGCTTCTGATGGTATAACCGGTTCTTGCATTACGTATAGCTCCGGAGATCACGAAATCACCCTGCCGGGATAGAACCGTCATGGGAGAATCTTCCGTGAGGAGCGGGCCGCTCCCTCGGACAAAGCATACGCGATAACCGGCCCCGCAGAAAACCCGCCCGCGGGGAAAATGCCGACCGATACCGGGTCAGAAATCCGGCCGATCCCGCACCCGGTTACGGAGCCTGAAATCCGGGATCAGGCTTCAGGAACAATGGCGAGTTTCACGACTGCGTCCACGTCGCTGTGGAGGTGGACCTGGACCTCGAATTCCCCCGTCGCGTGGAAAGGACCTTCGGGCAGCCGCACTTCCTTTTTGGCCAACTCGACACCGGCAGCGGTAACAGCTTCTGCGATATCCGAGGTACCCACGGAACCGAACAGGCGGCCTTCGTCCCCGGCCTTGCGGGCAATCGTAATCAATGGCAGAGCCTCAAAACCGGCCTTTCTGGCCTCCGCTGCCGCCATGACCTCTTTCGCCTGCTGCTCGAGTCCCGCGCGACGGGTCTCGAATACCTCCAGATTGGCCTTGGTGGCAGCCACCGCCTTGCCGGAAGGAATCAGGTAATTTCTTCCGTATCCGGACCTTACATCGACCTTGTCGCCAAGACCCCCAAGATTATCGACCTTCTCCATCAAAATGACATCCATAGCTATTACCCCTATCTCTGAATTTATAGCCTCAGTCCGCCCGGCCCGAGCCTATTCTCGACCTAAGGCGCGCCCTGAAATCAAACCAAGTATCGAAAATCGCGATTGTCGCCAACACCATCATGGTGTGGATCATTGTAATCAACAGCAGCATGTAAACCCCAATGAGCCAGAATATATTGCCCCCAATCAGGCCTACCACGCCATGTACCGCCGCCAGCCCGGCGAGAAACCATCCCGCCAGCAGCAACCAGACGATACTATCCAGAAACGTCCAGCTCGACTCGCCGCCCAGCAGGTTCGGCAGCATCAGCACAACCGTGACGATCGCCAGCACTCTGTTCAGCCTGAGCTGGTGGAATTCACTTCTGAAACCGCCCGGGTTGTAGAGTACGGCCTGCCACCAGCGCCCCACCAGCAGGGAAACCCACGTCTGGAGGAAGAACCCAAAGCCAACCAGCCTTGCCGCCCAGTACGACATGAGGGACAGAAAGTCCTGCTCATGGGCCTGATCCAGCATCTGAGACTCGACCATAGAGCTGATGATCGGTTGGAGCATCTCACTCCATGCAGCCACTGGGTCGTCATGCTGCAGGAACTGCCAGACGATGGCCAGCAAGCCCAACACCAGACCTGCCTGAAGCGCCACCGCCATTGATCGGCTGGCCCTGAGTACAACCGCCAGCAGCCAGATGGGAAACCACATCACCAGCACGAAACCTGCTGCCAGAACCGCCTGATTCAACGCCAGATAGGCGAGAATGGTGCAGGCAGCACCGGCAAGCACCATCAACAACGCCCCCTCCCGAGGTCCCCGACGCAAGGTGACCAGTGCCACAACGGCGGAACTCAGGATACTGATCAGGGGGAACACCAGAGACAGCATGGCCAGCGCCGCGGCCCACATTACCGCCTGGGACCTTCCCCGCATCACCATTGATGCCAGAAACCGCATCTCTTGCGCCTGTCAGAAATCTGGGGGGGAACCACCTGTCTACGACAGGATGTACTCCCCTGAAACCGGGATCAGTGGCTGTCCGTAAAGGGCAGCAGCGCCAGAAAGCGGGCCCGCTTGATGGCCGTTCCCAGCTGACGCTGGTACTTCGCCTTGGTTCCCGTTATGCGGCTGGGCACTATCTTGCCAGTCTCACTGACATAGGCCTTGAGCAGATTGAGATCCTTGTAATCGATCTCCTTTATACCTTCGGCGGTAAAACGACAATATCTTCTGCGACGAAAAAAACGTGACATTTTTTATCCCTCGAAATTTTTCCGGATGCGACTGGGCAGCTGAAAGCTTCGGGAGGACCTCAGTCCTCCTCAGAAACAGCTTCCTCTTGTTCCGTGGGCGGCTTTGGGGCCTCTTGCTCCGCGGGCGGCTTTGGGGCCTCTTGCTCCCTGGGCGGCTTTGGGGCCTCTTCATCCCTGGGCGGCCTCGGGGATTCATCCCTCTCATCCTGTGTTTTGACCAGGGGTGATGGGGCGGTATCCGGACCCTTCCGCTGTAATACCAAGTTACGCAATACCGCATCATTGAAGCGGAATGCATTTTCCAGTTCTGTCAAAGCCTCGGCATCGCACTCTATATTCATGAGCACGTAATGGGCCTTATGGAGTTTCTGAATGGGATATGCGAGCTGTCGGCGACCCCAGTCCTCCAGACGGTGAATCTTGCCGCCCTTGGTCTCGATACCGGAACGATAGCGATCTATCATACCGGGCACCTGCTCGCTCTGGTCAGGATGGACCAGGAACACGATTTCGTAATGTCTCATTGTATCTCCCTACGGATTAATACAGCCTCCCGAACCAGTCGGTGAGGCAAGGAGTCTGCCGAGTTGGAACCTTTAGAAATGGGCCCATCGGCAAGCCGCGCATGATAACCCGGACAATTTAACCGTGCAACAGCGGGTTACAATCGCCCGGTAGGGTGTAGGATCGAATTTATTCGACCACCGGTATTTGGCCGAATGAATTCGGCCCTACGGAAACCACGTCATCCCGACCTTTACCGGAATAACGAAAGATCCTGTTTCCGGACGGATGCTACTCTAAACGCTGCCTGACCGCCTCGAACAGCGCCACACCGGCGGCGACCGAGACATTCAGACTTTCAACTCGGCCGGCCATGGGCAGATTCAGCAGCAGATCGCATGCCTCCCGGGTCAGGCGTCGCATCCCTTTCCCCTCACCCCCCATCACGATGGCCAGAGGGCCCTTCAGATCAGCTGAATACAACGACATCTCAGCCTCGTCGTCCGTGCCCGCCAACCAGATACCCTGCTCCTTGAGCCACCGGAGCGTGCGTGCCAAATTGGTGACCTGGACGAAGGGCACGGTATCCGCAGCCCCGCTTGCCACCTTGCAGGCGGTTGCGGTCAGCCCGGTAGAACGATCTTTGGGTGCGATCACGGCCTGTACACCCGCCGCATCGGCGCTGCGCAGACAGGCCCCCAGGTTATGGGGATCCTGAACGCCATCGAGTATCAGCAGGAAAGCCGGTGTATTCTGCTCTTGGAGCATCGCCTTTAGAAACGCCTCATCCCGGGCGGTGGGAACCAGGGTCCGCGCCACCACGCCCTGATGTTTCGAGCCTGGAACCAGGCGGTCCAGTTCCTCCCGGCTCACCTGGCGCAAATTGACGCCTTGCTGCCTCGCCAGATCGATCAGTTCCCTGATCCGCTGGTCCTGGCGCCTGGCTTCCACCCAGACCTCCTGGACGGAACCCGTTCCGTGCCTGAGGGCGATCCTCACACTATGCAGCCCGGCAATCAGGTTGACCGGTTCCAAGTTAGGGCCTGTTAACACTATGCGGATACCCTGCGTTGGCTCTCCAATGAGGCCAGGAAAGGCGCACAGAGCGAAGTTTGGTTGTTCCAAATGAGCGATGTGCAACGCCGAATGGCCTCATTGGAGAGCCAACCCGAAGGGACGGGGCCATTTTTCCCCATGACCGCGTTGCACTTCGCTTATGTACGGCAGGTACACTGCGCTCAGTGCGCCTTGTCCTGTGAAAAAATGGCCTACGTCGATGAGTAT
>JAQYVO010000210.1 GCA_030145425.1 Chromatiales bacterium
GTATTAGTTTCCTTGCACCGAAATTCCAGCTGAATACCAGAAAACTCACCACCAGCTTGGAATACATATAGTGGAGCAGGAGTTTCTCTGTCAATAAATACATGCCGAGCTCATTAACCCCCAGACCACCGATGCCTATAATGGAAAACAGCACCAGCTCGTGATGCGGGTTTTGGATTCGCCGCGTGGGGAAAACCCAGTGGATACTCAGCAGGTAGACAGTCAGCAAGCCCAGAAGAAAGCCCGTAGCTGCCGAGACCAGGTAGTGTATCCCCAGGAAGTGGGTCAACAGAAAAAGGGTGCCGGCGTCCACCACGAAAGCTACGCCGCTGGCCATGAAATAGCGTACGAATTCCCCGGGAAGCCGTGATGTCATATCGTCAAACACAGTCTTCAGGCTCGGGGCAAGGGTTTCCATTCAGATGTTCTCCTATGGTCCTTCTCTCGTAGCGTTCCGACCCAAAAAAACTTTAATTCTTAAGTGAAGACCGGGGTACAGATGGAAAGGTTCCAGGGCTCTAACCTGCCCTCGCAGCCTTCCGGCCTTTCTGGTATACCTTGCGCCGGAACAGATCGGTTCGTCTGCTGACAACACGGTCAACGAACAACATTCCCTCCAGATGGTCCATTTCGTGCTGCAGGGCGCGGGCCTCAAACCCCTCCATTTTAAACTCCAGGGGCCTGCCCCGGGGATCCTGCGCCCGCACATCTATATGTGTGGCACGGATCACATTTCCCGTATAGTCGGGCACTGAAAGGCACCCTTCGCGGCCCATCTCATACCCATCCCAATGAATGATCTCCGGGTTTACCAGGACCATGTAGCCATGATTCGGCACGGGTTTACGGGTGTTGGATAAGTCGACAATGACAATACGCTGGAAACGCCCGACCTGGGGTGCGGCAATTCCCACAGCCCCCGGGCCTGCAAGCCGGGTTTCCTCGAGGTCGTCGACAAACGCCCTTAACGCGTCGTCGAACACCTCAACCGGCTCCGAGACCTGTTTCAGGCGTTCGTCGGGTACCTTCAGAATTTCCAACAGCGCCATGACCGACTCAACCGATCAGGGTTTCGATTGGAGAAACGCTGACGTCAATATCTCCGAGGCTGGAGACTGCGTTTTCGACCTGCTCAAGGGCCGCGTCGGTATAACCCTCGATGTTCATGATGTAGACCGGCTGGTCCGGGGAGCCTGCCACGTCGGATTCCAGCTCCAGGATGTTAAACCCCACGTTCAGCAGTGCCCCGGCAACCTGCGCCACTATGCCGGCCCGGTCGGCGCCCAGCACGCGCACCTGGATATTGGGGACCAGGTGCCGGTGCAGACCACCGGTGATTTCATCGACGTGCAGGTGCAGGGCGAGTTCAGATGCAACCGGGGCCAGTATCTCCTCAGCGCTGCCCTCCCCCGCCACCATCATCATCATGCTGAAATTCGCCCCAAGACGTATCATCGACGCCTCACCCAGATTCCAGCCATTCCGGTAAAGGGCCGCCGTAACCTTTGCCACAATGCCCGGTTGATCCTCGCCAACCAGCGTCAGCATTTTCCAGTTGTTCATTCTTTTCCGTCAATCCATATCAGAGAGGCCATGCGGCCGGTTATTCCATCCCGGCGATAGGAAAAAAATCGATCGGGATCGGAGTGGGTACAATACTCCCCTCCACCAACGAACGAAACATCGCACTCCTTCAGTCTGTTTCTCGCAAGCTGGTAAATATCCGCCATCCAGCGATTGTTCCTGCCCGGGGAAAAGGCCTGCTCGTCCCTCGGGTGGATACGCATAAAAGCGTCTCTGACTTCGCTGCCCACCTCGAAGGCCTCGGGACCGATCGCGGGACCAAGCCATGCCAGGATTTGGTCACGGGATTCACCGAAACTGGCGACCGCAGACTCGATAACCCCAGCCTGGAGACCACGCCAACCGGCATGAACCGCCGCAACCTGCTTACCTGAACGATCACACAAAAGCACCGGCAGGCAATCTGCGGTGAGCACCGCACAGACCTCACCGGGGGCGGCAGCGGTAATCGCATCGGCCTGGGGGGCAGGGCCTGTCTGGCCGCACACCACGACTCCGCAGCCATGGACCTGCTGCAACCATGGGGGTTCAAAGACCAGTCCCAATCGTTGCATGAGATACTTCCGGTTGCGGCGAACCCGGGCCGGCTCGTCGCCCACATGATCGCCAAGGTTAAGGCTTTCATATGGGGAGGAGCTGAAGCCACCCACACGGGTCGTGCTCGCCGCCCTCA
>JAQYVO010000037.1 GCA_030145425.1 Chromatiales bacterium
ACCTTGACCTCGTGGAGATTCTCCAGGGTGGCGTCCAGTGCCTTGAAGTTCTGTTCTATGACCGCCTTGCCCTTGGTGAAGTAGGTCTTCTTGATGGCGTTCTTGATCTGCAGGACCGCTTCGTCCTTGGGCAGTACCCCGGAGAGGGCGAAGAAGCAGGTCTGCATGATGGTGTTGATACGCCGGTTCATGCCGGCATCCAGGGCCACGGTGCTGGCATCGATGACATAAAACCGGATGTTCTTGCCGATGATGGCTTCCTGTACCGGTTGGGGTAACTGCTCCCACACCTCATCGGGACCATAGGGGCTGTTGAGCAGAAATACGGCACCGTCCGAGGCCTTGCCGAGCAGGTCCATCTGGGAGACGAAGCTGAACTTGTGGCAGGCGATGAAGCTGGCCGACTGGATCAGGTAAGGTGCATGGATCGGCGAGGGCCCGAATCGCAGATGGGACACGGTAGTGGAGCCGGATTTTCGGGAGTCGTAGACGAAATAACCCTGGGCGTGCAGGTCGGTGTTCTCACCGATGATCTTGATGCTGTTCTTGTTGGCGCCCACGGTGCCGTCGGCACCGAGACCGAAAAACAGGGCACGGGTTACGTCCTTGGGCTCGATGTCGAATGCGGGATCGTATTCCAGGCTGGTGTTGCTGACGTCGTCCCTGATGCCGATGGTGAAATGATTCTTGGGTTTGTCCAGGGTCAGTTCGTCGTATATGGCCTTGACCATCGCCGGGGTGAACTCCTTGGAAGAGAGGCCGTAGCGGCCGCCGATTATCCTCGGCAGTGCATCGATCCGGCCCTCTGCGAGGGATTCCATGTAGGCGGTAAGTATGTCCTGGTAGAGGGGTTCGCCGCTGGCGCCGATCTCCTTGGTGCGGTCCAGCACGGCCAGGGATTTTACCGACCGGGGAATGGCCTGCATCAACCGCTCGACGGAAAAGGGCCTGAACAGGCGCACCTGGAGCAGGCCCAGCCTGGCACCTTCGGCATTCAGCACCCTGATGGTCTCCGCCACCGTCTCGGCCCCCGAACCCATGATTACGATAATCCGGTCGGCCTGCGGATCGCCGGTGTACTGGTACAGGCTGTACTGTCGCCCCGTCATCCCGGCGAACTGGTCCATCTCCTCCTGGACGATCCCCGGCACCTTGTCGTAAAAGGGATTGACGCTTTCGCGCCCCTGAAAATAGACGTCGGGGTTCTGTGCCGTGCCCCGGATGAAGGGGTTGTCCGGGTTGAGTGCGCGGCTGCGGTGAGCGATCACCATGTCTTCCGGGATCATTGCACGGATCTGCCCGTCGGTGAGCAGTCGGATCTTGTTCACCTCGTGGGAGGTTCTGAAACCATCGAAGAAATGGATGAAGGGCACCCTGGCCCTGAGCGTGGCCGCGTGGGCGATCAGCGCCATGTCGTGGGCCTCCTGCACGGACGCCGAGCAGAGCATGGCGAAGCCGGTGGTCCGGGCCGCCATGACATCCTGGTGATCGCCGAAGATGGAGAGCGCCTGGGCGGCCAGCGAACGGGCCGCCACGTGAAAGACCGTGGCAGTGAGCTCGCCCGCAATCTTGTACATGTTGGGCAGCATCAGCATGAGGCCCTGGGACGAGGTGAAGGTGGTGGTCAGGGCGCCGGTCTGCAGGGCGCCGTGGGCGGTGCCTGCCGCGCCCCCTTCGCTCTGCATCTCGATGACGTCCGGTACCTGGCCCCAGATGTTGGTGGCGCCGGCGGCGGCCCAGACATCGGCGGACTCCGCCATGGAGGAACTTGGGGTGATGGGGTAGATGGAACACACTTCGCTCACCCGGTAAGCCACGTGCACCACACCCTCGTTGCCGTCGATGGCGACCACTCTCTGTTCTTCTTTCATATCTGTCATCGCTCCTGACCCGCGGCGGCCTGTTCGGAAGCCGTTTCGGGCTCGGGGATCATCTCTATGGCATGACAAGGGCACTGGTTGCGGCACACCGCACAGCCGGTGCAGAGATCGTATTGAAAGCGGTAGCGTTTCCCTTTTCCCAGTTTGATCACCGCCCCCTCGGGGCAGGAGGCCAGGCATCCGTCGCATTCAAAGCAGTTGCCGCACGACAGGCAGCGCCCGGCTTCGAACTGCGCCTCCTGCGCAGACAACCCCTGCAGAATCTCGGTGAAACTGCTCAGGCGTTCGGACAGCGGAAGGTGGGGCTGTGCCCTTTGGGGCGCAGAGGTCGTGTACCACAGGTGCAGTCTCTCGTGTCCGACGATGTCGTGCTTGGGTGCGGGGACGTAGGGTTCGCCTCGCAGAAAGCCGTCAATATATCGGGCGGCCTTCTTGCCGTGGCCCACGGCAATGGTCACGGACCGTTCGCTGGGCACCATGTCGCCGCCGGCGAAGATACCGCCGTAGCCGGTCATCATGCTGTCGTCCACGATGACGGTTCCGTCGCGCTGGAAGCCGATCTCCGGAATATTCTGCAGGAACCCGGTTTCCGTGTCCTGGCCCACCGCGAGGATCAGGGCGTCTGCCTCCAGCGTCTCCATCTGCCCGGTGGGCTGGGGCCGGCCGTTCTCGTCGAGTTCCATGACTTCCACCTGGAAGGTGGTCTGGTCGATCTCCTTGATGGTACGCAGCCACTTGATCTTCACCCCTTCTTCCAAGGCTTCGTCCGCCTCGAAGTTGTGGGCAGGCATGCTGGAGCGGTCGCGACGATAGATGATCATCGCCTCTTCGGCTCCCAGCCGTTTGGCGGTGCGGGCGGCATCCATGGCGGTGTTGCCGCCGCCGTAGATCGCCACCCGGCGGCCCAGGCGAGGGGGTTCCTCAGTCTGGCTCTGCCGCAGGTAAGTGACGGCATCCAGTATCTTGCCGGCATCCCGCGCGGGTATGTCGATCTTTTTGGATA
>JAQYVO010000279.1 GCA_030145425.1 Chromatiales bacterium
GATATTGAGAGCCCCTTCGGTTGGGGCGGCAACGATCACCTTTTTCACGCCTTGCTCGAAGTAGGCGTTGAGAGAATCCGGTTTCTTGTGGTGCTTGCCGGTTGCCTCGATGACGATGTCGCAGTCAGACCAGTCGGTGTCTGCAATATCTGCGTTTCCACAGTGATCGATGGTTTTATCACCAATCAGGATCTTGTCGTCCTCGGCCCGGCAATCCCGGTCCCAGGTCCCATGAACCGAATCGAACTGCAGCAGATGTGCCGAGCAGGCAGCGGTGCCGGCGATTTCGTTGATCCGCACGAAATCGAATGCTTCCCTGTTCCAGCCGACACGCATTCCCAGCCTCCCCATCCGGCCAAAACCGTTGATCCCTATGCGCTTGCTCATTGTCATTTTTCCTCTATATTTCTCATTATCGGTACTTTAGTCGTTTCCACTTGAAGTTCTCTGTCTGATGTCCAATGGGTGATATTACATACCTTTAAGAGAATATAGCGGGTAATTCCGGATGTGCGGGGAACTTTCGGTCAGGCGCATCGGGAGATAGGCGGCGTCTCCAGCAGACGTGCCTCGTCCTCCTGGTGAGGTGAGCGCGTGCAACACCCCAGTACCAGTTCATTGATGGTGTTGTTTGCCCAGACGTGCAGGTCCGAGTTGATTCGATAGTGGATCCACTGGCCTTCGCGGCGTCCTACGATAATTGCCTTTTTGCGGAGTATACCCAGGTGTTTGGAAACCTTGGGCTGGGGGCAGTCCAAGGCCGTGACCAGTTGGCATACACACAATTCACCTCGTCTGGCGAACAGGTAGATGAGGCGTAGGCGCGTTGCGTCAGAGAGTGAAGTCAGCAGTGCTTGTGGGTCCAGGTTCATCGGCAGTAACATATGCGATTTAGAGTATGTGCTGAATCATATATTGAACAGCATTCTGCAGCAACCCGAAATTTATGTCCCGTTCGGCTAACGAAAACCGATACGGGAAAGTTTCTCGTTCGTATCTGGTTGTTTAGCCGGTACACGCACAATTATGCCGGTAAGAATGATGAGCCGGCATGTTCGCTATGTAATTCCTTGCCGGATCTTTGCGATAATGCCTGCTTGTTTGCCGATAATCGCCGGTAGTTGAACAGGGCAATCTTTTGTACACCAAGCTAGAACCGAACTGGATGGAGTGGACCCGCCTGCCGCATTCCCGAATCCCGGGTGACATGCTCCCCTGGTTGTACGACCGGGGTTCACTGACCGCTCGGATCAAGCGTGCATGCCCATCAGGTTGTTTTCGGGTCAGGGTCCTGAAGCAGAGTTGGGGGCGGCCGCTATACAGTGAGACCAGTCTGCTGGGGATGCGTCGGGGCGGTTGGGCTATTGTCCGGGAGGTCGAACTCCACTGCAACGGAGTGCCCTGGGTTTTTGCCCGGTCTCTGATTCCCGCCATCAGCCTGAGAGGGGCTGCGCGCAGGCTTGGCATGCTTGGTGACCGGCCCCTGGGTGAGTTGCTTTTCTCTGATCCCGGCACGCGCCGAGCAGTGATCCAGGTGGCCCGGCTGCTTCCCAGGAACCGGTTGTTCGAAACGGCGACCGGAAGAATGCAGCACGTACCGGTGGAGGTATGGGGGCGCCGCACGCTGTTCTATCTGGCGGATCAACCGCTTCTGGTTAATGAGGTTTTTTTACCGGATATACCCGAATGCCCAAGATGAATAAGCCCCGTCCCGAAGCAGGATCCGCGGATAACCCAGCCACGGTACTTCAGCGTCTGGTCGCCTATGGGTATCTGGTCAGATTGAATCGCCCGATCGGGATTTTGCTGTTGATGTGGCCTGCATTGTGGGCACTTTGGATCGCGGGGGAGGGCAAGCCCCAGTGGACCGTGGTCCTGATCTTTATCCTCGGTGTGGCCCTTATGCGATCTGCCGGTTGTGCCATCAACGATTTCGCCGACAGGAAAATAGATGGAAAAGTGGAGCGAACCCGCGGCCGTCCCCTGGCCACCGGACTCGTAAGCCCGATGGAAGCCGTCGGGATATTCGTGGCCATCAGTCTGATGGCATTTGCGCTGGTGCTTTTTCTGAACCAGGAAACCGTCCTGATGTCGTTCGTGGCGGTCACCCTGGCCGCCGTCTATCCGTTCATGAAAAGGTATACGCATTTGCCGCAGCTGGTTCTGGGCATGGCCTTTGGCTGGGCCGTCCCCATGGCCTACACAGCGCTGACCGGGACAGTAGCGCCGGAAGGATGGCTCCTTTACATTGCCGCCGTTATCTGGGCGCTGATATACGACACAGAGTACGCCATGGTCGACCGGGCGGATGACTTGAGGATCGGGGTCAAGTCTACGGCGATTCTCTTCGGGGAAAGTGACCGGTTGATGATTGGTCTGCTGCAGTCCGCAATGCTTGGGCTGATGGTGCTGGTTGGCGCAAAGCTGGAACTGGGCCTCTATTACTATCTGGGTGTTGTTGCCGGAAGCCTGGTATTTCTGCGGCAGCAGTACCTCATACGGAAACGGGACCCCGACGGCTGCTTCCGGGCCTTTATCGGCAACAACTATTTCGGCATGGTCGTCTTCATCGGCCTTGTGGCGGATTATCTGGTGAGCCGATGAACTGTCGGTTCCCTAAAACCCCGCACGGAGGTCGATGATATGCGAGTCCCCGGTGCGGATCGGAGGGCTTCGAGCGGGTCTCTGGTAAGCAGGAATAACTACCTGGTGCTGGGTCTGATGCTGCTTTTCCTCGTGATTGCTGCCGTTGCCAGCAGTTATGCGCTGAAGAATATCGAAAAGCAGTTTCGGGTCGCTGCGGGCGAGGTGCTGGATGTCGTGCTGCAAACCAGCCGGGAGGCCCTGACCATCTGGATCGACGAAAACTTCAAACGGGCCGAGCGGCGTATCCGGGACCCGGATTTCCAGCTGCTTGCGGGTCAGCAGATGAAGATTCCCAGGGACCCCGAATCCCTTGCCGACAGCCTTTACCTGATATCACTTCAGACCTTCTTTGCCAATTTTCAGGAGCGTCTCGGTGGCCTCGGTTTTTCCCTTATCGACTGGGATTTCAGAAATATCGCTTCCCAGGACAAGACTGCCCTGGGTCAGGCCCACCCCATAGCCGGTTACCGTCGGGATCTGCTTGCCCGCGCATTCATGGGGGAGACGCTTTTCGTACCCCCTCTGCGTGTCAAAGACCGGGCCGTTGCCTATGTACTGGCCCCGGTCAGGGATCAGGACACCGGGAGTGTGTATGCCGTTTTGGCCATGGATATCGATCCGTTGAGAGAATTTTCGCGCATTACCAAACAGGGTAGAACCGGTGAAAGCGGTGAGACTTATCTGTTCGATTCCCAGGGTCGTATGATTACGGAAAGTCGTTTTGCGGATCAACTCACCCGGTTGGGTCTGATTAAACCAGGTGACTCCACGGCCCTGACACTGCGCCTTGCCGACCCCGGCCGAAATCTGCTCGAAACCGGAGGCAGCGTCACAGTGGATGAAGATCTTCCTTTGACCAGGATGGCGAGGTCGGCCATTCGCGGCCGGGACGGTATGGATCTCGAGGGTTACCGCGACTACCGCGGGGTGCCGGTGCTGGGTGCCTGGATCTGGGGCGAGAAGCTGGATATAGGTCTCGCAACGGAGATAGATATCTCAGATGCCATGGCGGGATTCTACGAGACCCGCCGGATCGTAGTGGTTGTATATGCAGTAACGGTGATTCTGTCCCTGCTGCTGATGGGTGTGATTTTCAGGATTACGCAGCGGGCCAACAAGGCGCTGGCAAATGCCAGGGACCGGCTGGAGATCAGAGTGCTCGAACGGACCGCGGAGCTGAAGACCAGTGAAGAACGCATGTGGGATCTCTATGAACACGCGCCGGTAGCCTATTTTTCCGTTGACCCGCAAACCGGCTCAGTGCTCAAACATAACAAGGCTTTCGCACACCTGTTTGGCTACGAGCGGGCCGAATTCGAGGATCTGGATCTTAAGGATCTCTGCGTGGAACCTGATGGTGCTGAAAATCCGGCCGGTGCCCTGCTGGCAGCCGCGAGGGCGGGTGAATCCATTCAAGAGCGGGAAATCTATTTCAAACGCAAGGATGGAGGAGAACTGTGGGGCAGTCTCAACGCCAGCCGTCTTCTGGCGGAAGGAGGAGGCGCCGGGGAACTGGGGGCTTCGTTGGTGGATATCACGGTGCGCAAGGCCGCCGACGCTGAGATACGCCGCGCAAGAGACCTCGCTGACGATGCCAATCGTGCCAAGAGCGATTTTCTGGCCAACATGAGCCACGAGATCCGCACTCCCATGAATGCCATTATCGGCATGTCACATCTGGCCCTGGGTACAGATCTCAGTGCGAAACAGCGCAATTACATTGAGAAGGTATACGGCTCTGCCCAGTCGCTGCTTGGCATCATTAACGACATTCTCGATTTTTCCAAGATCGAGGCCGGAAAACTGGAGATGGAGAATGTCAGTTTTCGTCTCGAAGACGTCCTCGACAATCTCTCAGGCCTGATCAGTCTAAAGGCCCATGAAAAAGGCCTGGAGTTTCTGTTCAATATCGATCCGGAAGTGCCCACCGCGCTTGTTGGAGATCCGCTGCGGCTTGGACAGGTGCTGATCAACCTGGCGAACAATGCCGTGAAGTTTACGGAAGCAGGGGAGATCATCGTTTCGACCCATGTTCTCGAACGGGACGAAAACCGGGTGAAGCTGGGGTTTTCGGTGGAGGATACCGGCATCGGCCTGACCCCGGAGCAGATAACCAAGTTGTTCCGGTCTTTCTCCCAGGCCGACAGCACCACGACACGGCGCTATGGCGGTACGGGCCTGGGATTAAGCATCAGCAAGCGGCTGACGGAGATGATGCAGGGGGAGATCGGTGTAACCAGTGATCCGGGCAAAGGCAGCGTATTTCATTTCAGTGCCTGGTTTGGAATCCAGACGGAACCCGACAATGCCCGGGAGCAGTTGGACAAGGTCTCGGCTGACGATGCACCGAGCCGGGTTCGTGGCGCACGGGTTCTTCTGGTGGAGGACAATGACATCAACCAGGAACTGGCCGTGGAACTGTTGGGGAACGCGGGGCTTGAGGTTTGTGTCGCCGGAAATGGGGCTGAGGCATTGGAGCATCTCAGCAGGGAAGAGTTCGATGTCGTGCTGATGGATGTGCAGATGCCTGTGATGGATGGCTACTCCGCCACCAGGGCGATTCGCGGTCAACCCCAGTTCAGGGAGCTTCCGGTGATCGCCATGACCGCCAGCGCAATGGCCGGGGACCGGGAGAAGTGTCTGCAGGCTGGCATGAACGATCACATCACCAAACCCATCGATGTAGCCAAGATGTTCTCTACGCTTTCGCGCTGGGTAAAAACAGATCAGCCTGCCGAGGTCCATACGGCATTAAAGGATATTCGGGCCGGTACTGAAGATGGGTCGTTTCCGGAACTGGCAGGTATCGATACGTGGGCTGGTCTTGCCAGGGCCCAGGGAAACCGGACGCTATATCGGCGGCTCCTGGAAAAGTTTCGTGAGGGCCAGGGAAATTTTGTCTGGGAATTTCACGAGGCAGAGAAAAGCAGTGATGTGGAGGCGGCGACCCGGCTCGCCCACACACTCAAGGGCGTGGCCGGTAACATTGGGGCCACGGGTGTTCAGGCGGCGGCTGCCACCCTGGAAAAGGCCAGTGCCGCTGGGGCGGCTCAGGAAGCCGTTGAAGAGCATCTGATGGAAGTGGATCGGCTATTGCAGCCCCTTATATCCGCATTGGCGGGAATGGGGGCAGCCGATGACTCGCAGCCCGTTGCGGAAAGGATTGACCCGGAAGCCCTGTCCCGGTTGATCAGGCAGCTCGACAAACTGCTGGAAGAGGACGACGCGGGTGCCGGTGATCTGCTGGAGTCGCTGGCGGTTCAGCTCCCCGGAGAACCGTATCAAGGCCGCCTGCGTGAACTGGCGCAAAGTGTTGGCGAGTACGATTTCGAGGCTGCGAAGAATGTTCTATGCGAGCTTGCCGGCGAATTGGATATCGGACTGAATTGAGTCGTTGAGATTATTGGGAAACATTGATGCAAACTAATGTTGAAAAGGAAACCATCCTGGTGGTGGATGACACACCGGATAATATCGATGTGCTCAGCGGCATACTTCGGCCCGCGTATCGGGTAAAGGTGGCGCCGAACGGCGAGCGGGCGCTAAAGATCGCCCATGCCGAGCCACGCCCGGATATCATTCTGCTGGACATCATGATGCCTGGTATAGACGGCTACGAGGTCTGCCGCCGGCTGAAAGCGGATCCCCGCACAATGCGGATTCCGGTGATTTTTATCACTGCCAAGTCCGAGGTTGAAGATGAAGAGAAGGGATTCGAATTGGGTGCCGTGGACTACATCACCAAGCCCATAAGCCCACCGATTGTTCTGGCCAGGGTGCGTACGCAGCTCGCCCTGTACAACCAGAACCGGCAGCTGGAGACCAAGGTGCAGCAGCGCACGACGGAGTTGATGGAGACCCGCCTGGAGATCATCAGGCGTCTCGGGCGGGCAGCGGAGTTCAAGGACAATGAAACCGGGCTGCATGTCATTCGAATGAGCCACTATGCACGCCTTATCGCGGAGGCCCTGGGTGCAAGCGAGGAGTGGACGGACCTGGTATTCAATGCGGCGCCCATGCACGACATCGGCAAAATCGGCATCCCGGATCACATTCTTCTGAAGCCGGGAAAACTGGATGACGAGGAGTGGGACGTGATGCGTCAGCATCCCCAGTATGGGGCGGAGATTATTGGTGAGCACGATTCCGTACTCATGCACATGTCCCGCGAGATCGCCCTCAATCATCACGAGAAGTGGGATGGCAATGGTTATCCTGATGGCAAGAAGGGCGAAGAGATACCTCTGGCAAGCCGAATTGTCGCACTGGCCGACGTCTTTGACGCACTGACAACGGCCCGTCCCTACAAGAAGGCCTGGACGGTGGAGGATGCACTGAAACTGATCGACGAGCAGAGTGGAACCCATTTCGATCCGAATCTGGTGGAGCTGATGCACCGCATTCTGCCGGAGATACTGGCGATAAAGGCACAGTACGAAGAAACGACTGAGTAGTGCCCGATCCGAACTCCATCACCGTCTTCTTTCTGGCCTTCCTTCCCCGGTTCACGGATCCGTCGAGAGGCTTGCCCTGGGCTCAGATAGTGCTGCTTGGATCGGTGTTCGTCCTCGCTACCATTCTGGTGTTCGGTTCCGTCAGTCTGCTTGCCGGTAAGCTGGGCGGATGGCTTACCCGCTCGACTCATGCACAGCTGATTTTGAACGGTGTGGCAGGTCTGGTTTTTACGGGATTGGCTATTCGGCTGCTTTTGGTGGAAGTGTACTCAGGGCCTGTTAGCAGACCCTGAGTAAGCCCGCTTCCTTATGGGCTAGTACTCCATCAACATGATATTGACGGAGTACCAGGGGGGAGGAGCCAGCTGAATGGATTTATGACGCCGCGTTGCGCTCGTTCCACTTGGCGGCCTCTTCCTCCCAGCCGTCGGAGCGGAAATAGGGGTTCATGCGCGGCTGGGCGATCATGTTCGGATCGATCTCCAGCCCCACACCCTCGAGGAAGTTGGTCAGGCCGATACGCTCGATCATCTCCCCGGTGCGCTCGTGCTCCAGGGCATTTTCGGCAAAGAAGTCCAGGATCTCGGTCGCCAG
>JAQYVO010000063.1 GCA_030145425.1 Chromatiales bacterium
CGCGTCGTGCTGATTAACGACCTCGAGGCCAATGCCTGGGGCATCGCTGCGTTGCGCGAGAACGACTTTTGTTCACTCAATGCCGGCAGCCCTGCTGCCGCAGGCAATGCCTGCATCATATCGGCCGGTACCGGACTGGGCGAGGCGGGCCTGTACTGGGACGGACAGCGCCATTGGCCGTTTGCCTGTGAGGGCGGCCACGCGAATTTCAGCCCGTCCAGCGACCTGGAGATTGCGCTGCTCGAATACCTGCGTGAGCGCTTCGGACGCGTGAGCTGGGAGCGGGTTGTTTCGGGTATGGGTCTTGCCAATGTTCATGACTTTTTGCGGTCACACCGGGGCGTACCGGCACCATCCTGGTTGCGCGCAGAGATGTCGGCGGGAGACCCGGCTGCCGCCATCTCCAGGGCCGCGAGGGACGATCGGGACGCCCTGTGTGCCGAAGCGCTGGACCTGTCTATTCATCTTTACGGTGTGGAAGCAGGCAACCTTGCCTTGAAGATCATGGCCACCGGCGGGGTCTATCTCGGCGGCGGTATCGGGCCCAAAAACCTTGAGCGGTTAAAAGGCCCGTTGTTCATGCAAGGCTTTCTCGCCAAGGGGCGCATGCAGCCGCTGCTGGAGGCCATGCCGGTCAAGATTATCCTCAACGACCGCACCGCGCTTTACGGGCCGGCGTTGTACCTGGTGGCCGTGAAGGAAGGAACAACCGGGGGAGAGACTGACGGATAGGTGAACCGTCAGCCGCCGGTCAGCTCGGCAATAGCCCGGGATGCTGCCGCTTTGAAAGAGCAACTTCTTATCTTTAATCCGGGGATGGTCATATCTTCGGCCATTTTGTTGGGTTTCGCTGATAGCACAAAAATGGAAAGCAAGTAGGTTGGGTAGAGGAACGAAACCCAACAAAAGATATCGGGATGCTCAACCCAACCTACGAATAAGCCGTGGCCGATGTTAGAACCAAGCCCTTTAATCCCTAAAACAAAGGAGGATAGAAAAATGACTGAACATTGCGATATTGGACTTATCGGTCTGGCCGTGATGGGTCAGAATCTGATTCTGAATATGGCCGACCATGGTTATCAGGTGGCCGCTTACAACCGGACAACCGGCAAAGTCGATGAATTTATTGCGGGTCCGGCTCAAGGCAAGTCAATTGTCGGCTGCTACAGCCCTGAAGAACTTGTCAAAAACCTGAAGCGACCCCGGCGCATTATGATGATGGTAAAGGCGGGCGAGCCTGTGAGTCAGACTGTCAAGCAGTTTGTACCGCTGTTGGAACCCGGCGACATCATCATCGATGGCGGCAACTCCTATTATCCCGACACCGCCAGGCGGCTCAAGGAACTCGAAACAACCGGGATTCTGTACCTGGGAACCGGGATTTCCGGCGGCGAGGAGGGCGCGCGTCATGGTCCCAGCATTATGCCCGGCGGATCTGAAGATGCATGGCCCCATGTAAAAGCCATCTTCCAGGGGATCTCTGCCAAGGTGGGTCCCAACAATGACATTCCCTGCTGCAAGTGGATCGGTGCCGGTGGGTCCGGTCACTATGTAAAGATGGTTCACAACGGCATAGAATACGGCGATATGCAGCTCATCTGTGAAGCCTACAGCCTTCTTAAGGACGGCCTGGGTCTATCCAATGATGAGTTGTATGACGTCTTCGCTCAATGGAATGCGGGTGATCTCGACAGCTACCTGATTGAGATCACAAGAGACATCTTCTCGGTTGTGGATCCGAAGACGGGAAACGCTTTGGTCGATATGGTCCTGGACAAGGCGGGTCAAAAGGGAACCGGGGTCTGGACGGCCCAATCTGCTCTCGATCTGTTCGTTCCGACGACGTTGATCACTGAAGCGGTGTTCGCCCGGAACCTGTCGGCTTTGAAAGAGATGCGCGTCCGAGCAAGCAAGATTCTCTCCGGACCGCAGGCTGCCATGGAAGAGTTCCGTGAATCGGTCAATCGCGAAGAGTTCATCGAGTCGGTTCGACAGGCCCTTTATGCTTCTAAGATCTGCAGTTATGCCCAGGGATTCTTCGAGCTGCAGGCTGCGGCGGAAAAATATGACTGGGATTTAAAATATGGTGAAATTTCACTGCTCTGGCGGGGTGGATGTATTATCCGGGCCGCTTACCTGGAACGGATTAATGAAGCATTCAACCGGGACCCTGAATTGGAAAACCTGTTACTCGATCCTTACTTCAAAGAAGCCGTGGAATCGAGCCAGAAAGGCTGGCGCAATACCGTAAGCACAGCCGCCCGGATCGGTATTCCAATTCCGGCAATCAGTGCCGGCCTAACCTATTTCGACGCTTATCGATGTGAGCGACTGCCCCACAACCTGCTGCAGGCCCAGCGAGATTATTTCGGAGCGCACACCTATGAACGCCTGGATGAGGAGGGTGTTTTCCATTCAGACTGGATAGGAATGCGGCGTGAACCGGAGTAAAGATCCGGGTCCAGCTTCCAGCCCGTAGGGCTTACAGGCCGGAGGGAGGGCCTGGCTTTGGCCACCCCGCAAGGGTGATATGTTACGAGCAGTGTTCAGGTGCCAGTGTCCAATTATTTTGCAAATATGGGATAAATTCATATTTACAACCACTTAACCAACCAACTAATCAACCAATCAACGATATCTGGAATAGGAGGACATGATGCAATCTTTTGATATCAAGCCAAAACGTCGGGCCAAAAACATTGGATTCATTTCTACCCGTCTTGCGGGTACGGATGGTGTTTCACTTGAAACGGCAAAATGGGCCGA
>JAQYVO010000334.1 GCA_030145425.1 Chromatiales bacterium
GAATTCATTCGGCCAACAGCCGGTTGCTTCAACTTAAACTTCGGTCGAATGAATTCGACCCTACGTGATTCCCTGACCCCAAACCTTTTCCCTAGCGGAAACGGGGCTTGTACAACACCCGCCTGCGGGAGACGGGGGGGATGAGGGGGGTATTATAACCGGTTCTGCCCCCCTGTAGGGCCGAATTCATTCGGCCAACAGCCGGTTGCTTCAACTCAAACTTTGGTCGAATGAATTCGACCCTACGTGATTCCCTGACCCAAATCCTTTTCCCTAACCCCAACCCCTTCCCGAGGGGAAAGGGGGCTTTTACAACACCCTACTGCGGGAGAAGGAACCCAAGAAAATCCTGACCTCTAGTCTGCCGCCGTGGAAACAGCCTCCCGCAACGTATCCAAAAACCGGGCCACGAGGGCGTGCTTCATCTTCCAGGACGCCCTGTTGACGATCAATCGGGAACTGATATCGGTGATGTGCTCCAGTGTATGCAGTCCGTTGGCCTTCAGGGTGTTCCCGCTCTCCACCAGATCGACTATGAGATCCGACAGCCCGACCAGGGGCGCCAGTTCCATGGAGCCGTAGAGCTTGATGATCTCGACCTGTTGCCCCCTGGCGGCAAAATGACGCCGCGCGGAGTTCACATACTTGGTGGCAATGCGCAGGCGGTCGCCGTCCAGCCTCGCACCCTCGGCCCCCGCCACCATGAGCCGGCACCTGGCAATATTGAGATCAAGGGGTTCGTACAGCCCTTCGCCGCCGTGCTCCAGCAGCACATCCTTTCCCGCGACACCCATGTCCGCCGCACCCCACTGTACGTAGGTGGGCACGTCGGTGGCGCGGATGATCAGCAGCTTCACATTGCTGTGGTTTGTTGCCAGGATCAGTTTCCTGCTGGTTTCCGGATCGTCCCGAGGCTCGATCCCGGCATGGGCCAGCAGCGGCATCGTCTGCTCGAAGATGCGGCCTTTTGATAAGGCTATGGTGATGGGTTTATCAAAAATCATGTCAACCGCCTGTAACCGGTGGAAAAAATGCCACTTCGTCACCGTCGCTTACCTTGTCTTCCGGCGCAGCCACTTCCTGGTTGAGCGCCATCATCACGGGTTGAGTACCGCCGAATACATCCGACCAGATGCCGCCCCTGGATCTCAGGGATGAGACGATGGCCTCGAGATCAGCGGTTCCCTCACCAAACGCCAGTTCCTCGGCATCGGTTCCGAGCTGCTCACGGAGACTGGCAAAATAGAGCACCCTGATCATGTCAGCAGTTCGGTAAAAGGTAGGAATTTTACCAGGTCGCCCTTGGACAGAGGCGTGGACTCGGGCAGCACCGCCAGCCCATTGGCCCACACCAGTGAACTCAGCACACCGGATGAACGGCTGTGGTGAACCGACACCCAGGGCTCACCCCGGTCGTCCAGTTCCAGCCTGGCGCGGGCAAATTCCCTGCGCTTGTCGGGCCGGGGCCAATCGAAGCTCACCTTTGCGGTGACCGCCGCCGGCGATAAATCGCCGGATACACCCTGGCACTTGAGTATGAAGGGGCGGGCGAACAGGCAATAGGTGACGAACAGGGAAACAGGGTTACCCGGCGTACCGATAAAAGGGGTCTTTCCGATGTGCCCGAAGGCAAGGGGTTTTCCGGGGCGAATGGCTATTTTCCACAATCCCAGGGTACCGAGCTTTTCCACCGCCGGTTTGATGTAGTCCTCTTCACCCACGGAAACGCCGCCCGAGGCCATCACCAGATCGGCCTGGCCCGCGGCCTTCTGAAGGGCCTGGCAGGTCGCCGCCAGGGTATCCTCGATGATGCCCAGATTAATGACTTCACAACCGATATTGCGCAGCAACGCGTCCAGGGTGTACTCGTTTGAATTGTAGATCTGCCCCGGGGCGAGGGGCGTACCCGGCATAACCAGTTCGTCACCCGATGAAAATACCGCCACTTTGACCCGGCGGTATATCCGGACCTTGTCCACGCCCACCGATGCGAGCAGTCCCAGATGTTGGGGTTGCAGACGAGTGCCGGCAGCCAGAACCCGGTCCCCTTCCCGGGTGTCTTCGCCGGCACGGCGAATATTGGCGCCCAACGAGGGCGCCTCCAGGATAACCACCGCTTCCCCCTCTGATTCGCACACCTCCTGCATCACCACGGTGTCGGCGTTATCCGGAACCGGGGCCCCGGTGAATATGCGGGCGGCAGTACCGTTCTTAAGGGGCGCCCCCGTCATGCCTGCAGGAATACGCTGCGAGACGGGCAGCCGTACACCGGGTCCGGTGAGATCGGCGCTGTTGACGGCGTACCCGTCCATCGCACTGTTGTCCCAGGGCGGCATGGTGACACGGCTGGTTACTGTTTCCGCGAGGACGCGGCCCAGGGCGGCAGCAAGGTAGACCTCCTCCGTCCCGGTCACGGGTACTGCACGGTCAAGAATCAGCGCCAGCGCCTCTTCGAGGGATTTCAGATCCGATGACCCGCTGCCGGATGAACAATCGCAGTCACTCATGGTTCGACTCTCCTTGCAGACAACTTCCGTCAGGCCCTGAACATCTGGGCGAAGTTGCAGGGACGGGTACGATGATCCAGCTGCTGGTTCAGAATGCTGTCCCAGCCGGTTCGACAGGCACCCGTCGAGCCGGGCAGGCAAAATATGAGGGTCTGGTTGGTAAGCCCGGCGATGGCCCTGGACTGGATGGCGGAAGCCCCGATCTCCTCCATGGAAACGCTGCGGAAGAGTTCCCCGAATCCTTCGATGGGCTTGTCCAGCAGGGGCTGAACCGCCTCCGGCGTACTGTCCCTGCCGGTAATCCCCGTGCCCCCGGTACTGAGAATGACATGCACCTGCGGGTCGGCGATCCAGCGCGAAAATACCGCCCGCATCTGGTAAATGTCATCTTTGACGATTGCCTTCTCGACCACCTTGTGGCCACTCTGCTCCGCGGACTCCGTGAGTATTCTGCCCGATTTGTCCGTCTCCTCCGTGCGGGTGTCGGATACGGTCAGCACGGCAATGTTCAACGGCACAAAGCCGGATTCCTCGTAATGCCCCATGGGTAACCTCCAGGTTTAGGGCCTGTTACTAACAGGCCTTAGGGTCTGCAGACAGACGGTCAGAGATCGAAGCCGAAAGCCTGCCTGAACCGGGCGTGAAATTCATCCCGGCTAAATGTGTGGTTCTGGGTTCCCGCCTGCTCGATCTTAATGGCACCCAGCAGTGCCGCGATGCGCCCGGTCACGTCCCAATCCAATTCGTTGAGCAACCCGTACAGCAGGCCCGCACGATAAGCGTCTCCGCATCCCGTGGGATCCACCAGTTCGGCGGCGGGTACCGCCGGTATCTCGAAGACCCGGTCCCTGGTGTATATTTCCGAACCCTTTCCACCCCGGGTGACAATAACCGCATTTACCATGTCGGCCAGGTTACGGGGGGACAATCCGGTGCGCTCTTCCATGAGCTTGGCCTCATAATCATTGAACGCCAGCCAGCTGGCCTGCTCGGCAAACCGTGTAAGCTCCTCACCGTTGAACAGGGGCATTCCCTGACCCGGATCGAAGATAAAGGGAACACCTGCCTCAGCAAACTGCAGGGCATGCTCAATCATTCCCTGGCGCCCGTCCGGTGACACCATGCCCAGGGTGCAGCCATCGATGCCGTCGACCCTGTTCCGATGGGACAGGTTCATAGCGCCCGGGTGAAACGCCGTAATCTGGTTGTCGTCCTGGTCCGTGGTGATATAGGCCTGGGCTGTGTATTCGCCGTCGATCTCGAGGAGGTGATCCCGGGGGACGCCGCAACGGTCCATCCATTGGGCATAGGGCGTAAAGTCCGTTCCCACCGTGCCAACCGGATAACCCTCTTCGCCAAGCAGTTTCAGACTGTAGGCGATGTTCCCCGCGCAACCTCCGAATTCCCGCCGCAGGTCCGGCACCAGAAAAGAGACGTTGAGGATGTGGACCTGGTCCGGGAGTATGTGGTTCTTGAATTGGTCGTGAAACACCATGATGGTGTCGAAGGCGAATGAGCCGCAGATCAGCGCTGACATTTTAGAGTTCCAAAGACGGGGCGAAAGCGCAGATTTTACACCAAAGACATGGCCTGACGCAGCAGGCCGCTTATCAGTGTTTGTGTTCTTTCAATGCCTGCCGTGCCTCTTTGGCGGACACGGGATAGCCCAGCAGATATCCCTGGGCCTTGCAGCAGTTCAATGCCCTCAGATAGTCCATCTGCCCCTGGTTCTCGACCCCTTCAGCCACGATCTCCAGATTCAGCTCGCGCGCCATGGCGATGATCGCGGTGACGATGGAGTTGCGATCCTGGGATGACCGGATTTCGCTGATGAAGGAACGATCGATTTTCAGGGTGTTCAGGGGCAGGGACTTGAGATATCCCAGGGAAGAGTAGCCGACACCGAAGTCGTCGACCGCAACGCGAACGCCGTGGGCGGCCAGCTTGCGCAGCTTCGATACCGCCTTGTCCATGTCGTGCATCAGGACATTCTCGGTGATCTCGAGTTCCAGGCGGTTTCCGGGAACGCCGTAGCGCTTCAATTTTTCGAGTATGCCGTCGACGAAACCCTGCTGCTCCAGCTGGGCCGCCGAGATATTGACCGCCAGAATGATGTCGTCCAGACCGGCCTTGATCCACTTTCTCAGTTCCCTGCAGGCTGCCTCCAGCACCCAGTTGCCGATGCGGATGATGAGCTGGCTCTCTTCCGATAGCGGAATGAAGTCGTCCGGCAGCAAGAGCCCGCGTTCCGGGTGATGCCATCGCAGCAGCGCCTCCATGCCGCATATCCTGCCACTGCTCACTTCCATCTGGGGCTGATAGAAGAGTTCGAACTGATTCCCATCCAGTGCCCGTCTGATACTGTTTTCCATGGACAACTGTTGCTGGAACAGCCCTTTCATGTTGTCGGAGAAAAACTCGTATCCGTTCTTGCCGTGGCTCTTGGTATGGTACATGGCCATATCGGCGTTCTTGATCAGCACTTCCATCGAAGCCCCGTCCTGGGGAAACAATGCGATGCCGATACTGAAACTGACGAAAACCTCGTGCCCCTCCAGTTGCACCGGCTGCTTGAGCTGGTCGAAGATCTTGGTGGCGATCATCACCGCATCCTCCCGGCCCGTAATGTCGGGTATCAACAGATTGAACTCGTCGCCCCCGACCCGCGCCAGGGTGTCGCTGTCCCTCAGACAGGTCGTAAGGCGTCCGGCCACCGCCTGCAGCAACTGGTCGCCCGCCAGATGTCCGAGGGAGTCGTTGATGACCTTGAATCTGTCCATGTCCAGGAACATAACCGCAAGCTGGGAATCCTGCCTGCGCGCCTGGGATATTGCGAGATTGAGGCGGTCACGGAACAGGGCACGGTTGGGCAAATTGGTCAGCAGGTCGTGATACAGCTGAAAATTGATGATCTCTTCAGCACGCTTGCGTTCGCTGATGTCCCGAGCCACACCGTAGGTGCCGAAAAAACCCTTGTCATCGCCGCTGTGCTTTTTCTGGTACATCCCCATGGCATTGAGCTCGATGGTGATGGAACGGGACTCGAAATAGCGGTAGGGCAGGGAAGTGTCCTTGCAAAGCAGCCTGAGTTCGATATCGTGGCTGGCCCGGACCCCGGTGCGGCGTTCGTCGAAGGCGTATCTCGCCTTTTCGAGATCCTCCTTGTGCACCAGCTCCGAATAGTGCTTGCCCAGGATCTCCTCGGGCTTGTAACCCAGAAGCCCGGTTACCCGGTCGTTGACGAAGGCGAAGCGGCCCTCGTCATCGAGCATGTAGATGATGTCCGGGGAATTGTTGACGATGAAACGATAACGGTTCTCCGAGGCCTCCAGCCGCTGATTGACCTCGCGGATATTCTGTTCGAGCCGCTGCTTGTGGAGCACCCCGTTCAGAATCTGGATCAGCCGGTCCGGCGCGTAGGGTTTGCGCAAAAAATCCTGGGCGCCGTTGCGCAGCGCCTCTGTGGCGCTCTCAAAGGTGGTCTCCCCGCTGATCACCACGATATCGGTGCCCGGATGATGCTCGGCTACCTGCCGCATCACCTGGTAGCCGTCAACCCCGGGCATGTTCAGGTCCAGCAGCATCAGATCGATATCATGCTCGGCCAGCACCCGCAGTGCCTCCTCACCGCCTCCCGCCGTCATCGAGCTGTACCCGTAGGCCGCCAGGAGTTCCCTGACACTCTGGGTCATCCGAACGTCGTCATCCACCACCAGGATCGTCGAGGCCGTCGCTTCCATGTTGTCCACCGCCCGTTGGGTGCTTTGCTCGTTTTCCGGACCATAACTGGTCTCGAGCCAATTTATTGCGCTCTTCACGTCACCCCCCCATCCTAGTTATTGCTCTGTCTTACGGGGCAGCAGAATTACGAATTCCGCCCCCCCTTTTGGCTTGTTGCGGCAACTGATGGTGCCGTTCAGGCCCGATACCAGATTCCTCACGATCGTCAGACCGAGACCGGCGTGTTCCCTCCCCTTGGAACTGGTAACCGGATTGAAGATATTCTCCATCACCTCTTCGGGTATCCCCGGTCCATCGTCTGCAATCACAAGTTCCACGAACTGCCTGCCGTTGACGTTTACCTGATCGCCGGTGCTGATCGAAACGACACCGTTTTTCGGCAGGGATTCGAGGGCGTTTTTTATCAGGTTGGTCAGAATCTGTTTGAGGCTGTTGCGATTCGTCGCTATCGGAGGCAATTTGTCGTCAAGAGTCAGTATGTCCTTTATGTCGCGGGTGGCAAAGTGAGACACCCGGAAAATGCCTACCAGGTCCCGTATCAGCTGATTGACATCCACCGTTCCCTCAAGCTTTTCACCGGTATCGGTCGCGTCGCGCATCCTGAGCACGATGTTTGCAACCCGCTCGATCTCTTCACTGAGGATGGCAACCTGATCCTGAACCGCCTTGTCATCCCCCAGACGCATGGACAGCACCTGCAGGTAATTCTTGATGACCGCCAGGGGATTGTTTGCTTCGTGGGCCAGACGGCTGGCCTCTCTGTGGCGCCTCTCGCGCTCCTCGTCAAGTATGTGCTGCCGGTCATCCATCAGCGCCCGGCACTTGTAAACCGTGGTGGCGGCGGTACCGGCAAACATCAGCAGCAGATCCCTGTGCCGGTCGAGGGCCTGATACTCCGCGGTATCCAGGCCGGCTACAATGACGCCCCCATCCTGCTCTGGGTGGCAAAGGGGCAGGCAAAATATGCCCTCCGTATCGAGATACATGCTCAGTTGACTGTCCAGCACTGAAGCCATCGGGGTCGACGACTTATCCAAAGTCGATAAGGTAGAGCGGCTGATCAGGGATTCGGTCACCAGGCTTCTGCCCGGTTTGACGGGTATGCGAAACTCCTCGATCTGCCCGAAATGGGAACTGCTGCCGGTCACCGCCTGCAGATGCATGCCATCGGGCTCGGAGAGAAAGACAAGCGTGCGGGAAAAGCCGAACAGAATCTTCAGATCCTGGAGGATGGCCACCAGCGCCCGGTCCAGCTGTTCCGAATCGTTCAGATGCTGATTCGCACCGTTGAGTAAAGCGAAATCCCTGACCTTCTTCGCCAGTTCAAGGCGATCTTCATCGGTATCGGCATCGAAGCTCCCGTCCGCTTCCGGCTGGAATTGAATCCCCAGACTCTCCGCGGCCCGCTTCACATCACTCCGAACCCCCTCGAGCATATCTTCTATCACCGGTTGGGACAGACCGAACAGCAGCTCGGCTTCTGCGCAGAGGCTGTCCAGGGGTTCGCGCGTCTCGCTGAGCTTATGGGCAAAGTTGATCAGTTTCACCAACCTGGGTGTATCGAGAACCGCATCCGCGGGTTCATGCTGATAAAGCACGGCGTCGCTGAGAAAGGAGTCGGGGTCCCATTTGCGTATCAGATAGGCCCCCACCTCGGTGCTCGTCGCACCGAACAGCTCCCTTTCCCTGGCATCCATTTCCGAAATTAACGGGGTTTTCAGCAATATGTCCTGGTAATCCGCCGGGTTCTTTTTAAGCAGCGCCAGCTGACCTATCTTGTGAAGCAGGCCCGCCAGATAGGCCTCATCCGCAGGATCGTAGCTGGTCAGACCGGCCAACGCCTTGGCCGCATAGGCGCAAGTGAGCGAACGGTTCCAGAATGTCCCCATCCATTTACCGAGCTGAGTATCGAACTGGGAGAAAAACTGGTGAACCGCCGAAGTGATTGCGATGGTCTTTATGGTGTTGAGACCCAGCACAACCAGCAGCCGGTTGAAGTCCCTGACATCGTTCCACTGGGCGTAAAATGGGGAGTTCGCGATGGCGATGACCTTGGCGCTCAGGGCGGGATCCTGCTGGATAACCCCGGCCAGTTCCTTGAAACTCACATCGACTTTATGGCTGGCTTCGATTAGTTTTAACAGTACACGGGGAATTGAAGGGAGCTGCCCAACGTCAATTTGTGCAGCGTTGCTGATGGATAACCCGGTCATGGGTGCATAACTTTAGCAGATAGGTTCATTGTATCAATAGTATATGTGATGTTTTTAATTCTCAATAACCGGTTTTGAGAGGAATATATTGTTTTGACGCGGTAAGACCGGTAAAGCCGCCACCAGAATCCTGTTTATGACCAAGATATTTCCAACCAGACCAGGCGCTGCTCCGGCCCGGGTGATCGCCGTGGCCAGCGGTATGGGCGGTGTGGGAAAAAGTTTTATCAGTACCAATCTCGCCCTCGCCCTTGGCAGCAGCAGCCACAGGGTCTGCCTGATAGACGCGGACCCCGAAGCATCCGAAAGCCCTGAACCCTGGGGGCAGGCATCGGACTTTTCTTTCCAGGACTATGTTTACGCCGGTCACAACCTGGACGAGGTGCTCGCCGAGGGACCTGTGGACGTCGGGCACATCAGAGCCGTGCATGACATCGCCGATTTCGTTCACCTGGAACCCCTACGACAGGCCCGGGTGATGGCGGGATTGCAGGAGATGGAAGCCTGCTTCGACTATCTGATTCTCGACATCGCCGGCCACATCGATGATGCCCAGATCCAGTTCCTGCTCGCCGCGCCCTTCACGATCATCACGCTGACCCCGGAACCTGCGTCCGTGTCCAGCGCCTTTTCCCTGCTCAGGCTATTGAAAAGATTCTATTACGATCGCCCGGTTTTCGTGGTTATCAACAGGTCCTCCTCGGTGCGCCTCGATCACGAGATTTTCAAGGAGTTCAAACGGTCGGCCAAAAAATATCTGTGGCTGGACGTGGGTTATCTCGGCAGCATCCCAATAGTTCCGGCGCTTGCCGAAACGAAGCGGAATGACATGCCCCTGCTGCTGCATGAACCCGATTCATCGGCCAGTCGGTGTCTTTTCGGCATCGCCGACCGCCTGCACAGCCGCCTGGAAAACGAGGCGGATAACGACGCAAGGTTCAGTGACTTCTTACAGAAACAGATGGGGGAAACGAAGTTTCCGGGCGATCCAGGTGTAGGACAGGGGACGGTTGAACCTGCCTCCGGCCCAGCCGGGCCCAGGGACGACAGGAAAGATTCCGGGGCAACAGATGAGCAGATAGCGCTTGCAACAGCCAGCCGGTATGCACGTATCCTGGGGCCCTGAATTCTTGACGGACCGTCCCTTCTCCTGATCGCCGTAGGGCCGAATTCATTCGGCCAACAGCCGGTTGATTCAACTCAAGCACCGGTCGAATGAATTCGACCCTACATTATTCCCCCTCCTCAGGGAGAGGGGCAATGCGCTCCAAAACTTGAGCACTAACCCATCAACACGAGCAGCCAGACCACCGCAGCCATGGCGATAGCCAGAAAAACCGCGGCCGAGCCTATGTCCTTGGCACGTCCGGAGAGTTCATGGGTTTCACCGCCGAACCGGTCCACTACCGCCTCTATGGCGGAATTGAAAAGTTCCGCCAGGGGGATCATCAGGAGCACGCCAACCAGCAGCGCGCGCTCCAGGCCGTTCTGACCGAGCCATAAACCAAGGGGAATAAACAGGAGCAGCCCGAAGATCTCCTGCCGGAATGCTTCTTCGTTTTGAAAACAGGCCCTGAAGCCCGCGATGGAATAGCCCGTGGCGTTAACAAGCCGTCTCCAGCCTTTAGCCCCCATATTTCACCAGCTAGCCCGCACAGGCATCAATCCTCAGCCAAAGCATTCCAGGCCAGATCCAGCTCTCTCGCCGCACGTACATCATCGAGGCGTTTGACCGGCAGGGTGTGAGGGGCTCCCTTTACCAGCTCAGGATCCTCGGCCACTTCACCCTGAACGGTCCTCATCGCCTGGATAAAGGCATCCAGGGTGCCCTTGTCCTCGGTTTCCGTCGGCTCGATGAGCAGACACTCGGGTACCAGCAGCGGGAAGTAGGTTGTCGGTGCATGGAATCCGTAGTCGAGCAGGCGTTTCGCGAAATCCATGGTGTTAACACCCCGCTCCCTGGCCTGTGTCCGCAGAGTGATTATGAACTCATGGGTTGCACGCCGCTGTGGATAAGCAGCCTCGAAGCCGGCCTCCTGCAGCATCTTCAACATGTAATTGGCGTTCAGGGTCGAGTATTCCGCCACCCGGCTCATGCCCTCGCGCCCCAGCATCCGCGCATAGGAGTAGGCCCGCAATATCACGCCGGCATTACCGGCGAAGGCAGACAGGCGACCGATACTCCGGGGACATTCGGTTTCGGTCAGCCAGCTATAGTCATCACCGTCCCGGGTTACCATCGGCACCGGCAGGTAGGGAATAAGCCGCTCGCTCACGCCCACCGGCCCCGAGCCCGGGCCGCCTCCACCGTGCGGCGTGGAGAAGGTCTTGTGGAGATTCATATGGATCACGTCGAAACCCATATCCCCGGGACGGGCCTTTCCCAGAATGGCATTGAGATTGGCCCCGTCGTAATAGAGCAGCCCCCCCGCTTCGTGCACCAGACCGGCAATCTCGAGAATCCCGCGATCGAACACCCCTAGCGTGGAGGGGTTTGTCAGCATGATGCCTGCCGTGTGGGGTCCGACAACGGTCTTCAGGGCCTCCACATCCACATCCCCGTTGGATCCCGTGGGGATCTCCCGGGTCTTGTAACCGCACATCACCGCAGAGGCCGGATTGGTTCCGTGGGCCGCATCCGGCACCAGAATCTCGGTACGTCCGGTATCACCCCGCTCGTCGTGATAGGCCCTGATCATCGCCACCCCGGCGAACTCACCCTGGGCGCCCGCCGCCGGGCTGAGGGATACGGCCTGCATGCCGGTGAGTTCCTTGAGCATCTCCTGCAAGTCGAACAGACAGGCCATAAATCCCTGGCTGTGACTCTCGGGCGCCTCGGGGTGCCTCGCCAGAAACCCTGGCAACATGGCGTGTTCATTGGCACCCCGGGGGTTGTATTTCATGGTGCATGAACCCAGGGGATAAAACTCGGTGTCGATGGAAAAATTTCTTTGAGACAGCCGGGTGTAATGGCGGACGACCTGCAGCTCGGAAACCTCAGGCAGGGCGGCGGGCCGGCGGCGCCGGAACTGTTCGGGTATATCGCTGGTATCGGCCTTTCGCAGGGGTGCCTGTGCGACCGCCCGGCGACCCGGCTTGGACTGTTCCTGTATGAGAAGCATCATATCCTTCACGACTCCTTCGGCTGCAGCTGACAGGGCGTACCGCCCTGCAGGCTGATTACGCGGGAGAGTTTATCCACAAAATCTCCGATCTCCCCGGGGGTGCGCTTCTCGGTAGCACAAGTGAGGATGGCACTGCCAAGCTCAGGGTAATCCCTGGAGATATCCAGACCGCCAAGAATGTTGTGTGCGGCCAGGGCGCGCAGGGCAGCTTCGGCTTCCATGGGCAGGCTGATCAGACGCTCGTGGAATACCGGACGATTGAACCGGGGCGATACACCCGGAATGATACTCAACTGTTCGACCAGGCTTTTGGTATTTGCGTGGCATGCGGCCGCCGTCCGTTCCAGGCCCTCTGCGCCGAGCAATGCCAGGTGTATGGTGGCCGTCGTGACCATCAGCCCCTGGTTGGTGCATATATTCGAAGTGGCCTTGGAACGGCGGATATGCTGCTCCCTGGCCTGGAGCGTCAACGCGAACCCCCGGTTTCCATCCTGATCCAGGGTCCGGCCGATGATACGCCCGGGCATCTGTCGCACGATGGCCTGGCGACAGCACAGAAAACCGAAATAGGGTCCACCCGAAGAAAGGGGCGCTCCCAATGGCTGGCCCTCACCGCAACAGATGTCCACGCCCTCTCCGCCCCATTCACCCGGGGGTGACAGTACGGACATGGCCAGGGGATTGACCACAGCGATCGTCAGCACCTTGTTGCGGTGACCCCAGCCTGTCAGTGCATCCACATCCTCCAACACGCCGAAAAAATTCGGCTGGGGTATTACCAGGGCGGCAATATCCTCTCCGTTATAAGGCTCGAGCGCACTGATGTCAGTATGACCGCCTTCAGGATCGAACGGCAGTTCCACCAGCTCGATATCCTGGTTCTTCACGATATTGCCTGCCACCCTTCGATAGGACGGGTGCAGGGCGCGGGGTATCAGAATGCGCCGCGACTTGGATTTTCTGTTGGCACGCACGGCCATCAGAATCGCTTCTGCCAAAGCAGAGGCGCCGTCGTACATCGAGGCGTTGGAGACTTCCATACCAGTCAGGGCAGTCATCATCGACTGGTACTCATAGAGCAGCTGCAGGGTGCCCTGGCTCGCTTCCGCCTGGTAGGGCGTGTAGGCGCTGTAGAATTCACCGCGTGTGGCAATCTGCCAGACCGCCGCGGGTATGTGGTGATCGTAGGCTCCGGCCCCGATGAAACAGGCCGGCTGGCCATCCTGGCGGGCCCGCTCTCCCATCAGCTGGGACACCTCCAGCTCCGACATGGCCGGCGGGATGGATTCCAGATCTCCACAACGCAGATCATCCGGAATCTCCTCGAACAGATCCTCGATGCCATCGACGCCGATGGCCTCAAGCATTTCCCGGACCTCCTGGTCAGTGTGGGGGATAAACGGCATGGCATGAACCCCTTGTCAATGATCCTCGGATTGCATCACTTCCGCGTAGGCGTTCGCATCGAGCAGCTTGTCCAGATCACCCGCATCGGTAAGTTTCAGCTTGAACATCCACCCATCGCCAAAGGCATCCTGGTTGATGGTCTCGGGTGCATCCGCCAGCTCGACGTTGACCGCCGTGACCTCGCCGGCAACCGGGCTGTAGACATCCGAGGCCGCTTTGACCGACTCGACCACCGCGCATTCGCTGCCAGCATCCAGGCTGTCTCCAACCTCCGGCAGTTCCACGAAGACCAGGTCCCCCAGAAGCCCCTGGGCATGGTCGGAAATACCCACGGTCACCGTTCCGTCACCTTCGTTTCTGACCCACTCATGGCTCTTGGCAAACTTAAGTTCTGTCGGCAAGTCGCTCATCTCACCCTCCCTAACGCTTTTGGTTTGTATGTATCGATTATTAAGGGACCTTGCGGCCCCGGACCCATTATCAGACAGCTTGAAATTCGAAATGCCCGGTCGGCCGCGGCAGGCTCACTGCTAAAGCTCCACTTTCGCTTCACCGTTGCGAACGAAGGGAGGCTTCACCACCCTGGCCTCCACCTGTTTGCCGCGGATCTCGACGGAGCAGCGATCCGTGACATCTCCGCGTACCCTTGCCAGGCCTATGGATCTTCCAAGGGTAGGTGAGAATCCGCCGGATGTTATCTCTCCCACATCTTCACCATCCAGGAACACCCGCAGGTGATCCCGCAACACGCCCCGCCCGGTCAACAGCAGGCCGACGAATCGCCGGTTGGCGGGATCTCCACGGTGTGATTCGATGGCAGGCCGTCCCATGAAGGTCCTGTCCGCCGGCTCCCAGGCGACCGTCCAGCCCAGTCCCGACTCCAGGGGCGACACGGATTCGTCCATATCCGAACCATAGAGATTCATGCCCGCTTCCAATCGCAGTGTATCCCGGGCACCCAGACCACAGGGGCCAACGCCGGCTTCCGAGAGGGATTTCCAGAAATCAACCGCCTGACTTTCCGGCAGCATGACTTCGAATCCATCCTCCCCCGTATAACCGGTCCGGGCAACGAACCAGTCGTCCACCCTCGCGGCAAAAAACGGTTTCAAAGCGGCGGCGGCATCCCGAAGATCAGCAGGCAGCAGGGGGATGGCCTTTTCCCGCGCAGCAGGACCCTGAATGGCGATCATCGCCAGATCGCTGCGGGCGTTTACGGTCACCCCGTAGGCCTGCGCCTGGCGGTCGATCCAGGCCAGATCTTTTTCGGTGGTGCCCGCATTGACCACCATGCGGAACCAGCCTTCCCCGACAAAGTAGGTAATCAGGTCATCGATCACCCCGCCGTCTTCGTTGAGCATACAGCTGTAGAGTGCCTTGCCGGGCTCTTTGAGACGTGCCACGTCATTGGCCAACAGATGCCTGAGGAACTCCCGGACCCGATCCCCGGAGAGATCCACCGTCGTCATATGGCTTACATCGAACATCCCGGCGTCCCTTCGGACCAGGTGATGCTCCTCGAGCTGGGAGCCGTAGTGAAGCGGCATGCTCCAGCCGCCGAAAGGCACCAGGCGTCCTCCCATGGCCTTGTGGGTATCGAACAGTACGGTGGTCTTATCCATGGCGCTTTCCCCGGTAAAGAAAACAAAAAGGGCGGCGAGGGATCGGTATCCCGCGCCGCCCCTCTGTCCAAAACCTGAGAGTTTGGGGCGAACCTGCCATGCCCCTGCCCCGTCGGTGGATCTTTCGATCACTCTCCAGAGTCAATCCGGATGGGATTGCCCCATCCAACCCGCGGTCCTTCTGCCTGAGCGATTCCGGACGTTTTGCGCCTTCGGCGCCAGCAGCATGCCTATACGGCACACCCGCTGGTCTCTCCCGCAGGGTTTGAGATTGTGGATCAGACTATAACCCGCCATCTCCGGGTTGCCAAGGGATCCGGCGAGCCAGCGTCGGCCGTTCACCCGCCATCCCCATGGCGCGGCGTATGATCGTGTATTTGAGGGGTCCGGAATTATCCACAAGCCCGAGGCCGAGGTTCCGCAGCTTGATCAGGGGCAGGTTCCTGTTGCTGAACAGCCGCTTGAACATGTCCATGGTGCCCAACATGCCTATAGTGGCGCCCTTTCGGGCCCGCTCGTAACGTCGCAGGGTCCCAAGGGATCCCAGGGATCTGCCGGCCCTGCCTGCCTCCGCGATGACATCCGCCAGCACGGCGGCGTCCATGAAGCCGAGGTTCACCCCCTGGCCGGCCAGGGGATGAACACCGTGGGCCGCATCGCCCACCAGCGCCAGGCCCGCCTTCACGTACCGGTCGGCATTGCGCAGTCGAAGCGGAAAGACCCCGCGGGGACCGGTTCGCGTTATCTGCCCCAATACATTCTCACTGGCCGCGGTCAGTTCCTGCAGAAACCTTTCGTCATCCAGCCCCATCAGACGATCCGCCTCGTCGGGAGACGTGGACCAGACGATGGAACAGCGCCCGTCGTCGATGGGAAGCAGGGCCAGGGGGCCGGCAGGCATGAATCGCTGTCTCGCCACGGATTCGTGATTGAACTCAGGCCAGACGGTGGCGACGATTGCGTGCTGATCGTAGTCCCAGCCGCTCGACGTGATGCCGGCCATGTCACGCACCGGCGAGAGCGCGCCTTCCGCGCCCACCAGCAACCCGGCCCGCAGATTACGCCCACTCATCAGTTCCAGGCGCGCACCATCCTGCTCGAGACTGATCTGTACCACCCGGTCAGGACAAAGACTCACCAGATTGTCGAATTCTCCCAACCGGTCCCAGAGTGCGAGTCGTGTAACCCGGTTTTCGACGATGTGCCCCAGATCCGGTTCCCCGATTTCCGAGGCATCGAATTCAATACTCCCCTTTCCAACAGCATCCCAAACCTGCATACGCCGGTAAGGGCTGACCCGCATCCGACCCATAGCCTCCCAGACACCCAGATTCTCCAACATCACCTGGGAGGCACGGCTCAGCGCCGATACCCGCAGGTCCACTTCTTCGGCGGGCCAGTCGCGTTGGGGCTCCTTCTGCTCGATGAGCGCCACTCGGAGGCCCTGCTGCGCCAGCGCACAACCAAGGGCGCATCCCACCATGCCGCCACCGGATATGGCGACATCGCAAACCAGTTCCCCGCGCCTGGGATCAGTCAAGGCTGAGCCCCCTGGAGAGCTTCGGCAGACGGCCGTTCAGCCCCATGAACTGGCGTGTCAGCAGACGTTTGGCCGGCGGTATGCAATCCAGGGCCAACAGGCCCACATTGCGTGCCATGCGCAGAGGCAGCAAAGGATTGGTGAACAGGCGAACCAGGCCGTCGGTGAGCAGCACTGCCGCGAGCTGATCGTTTTTCCGCCAGTCGGCGTATCGGCGCAGAATATCCATGGAACCGATATCGCCACCCCCCCTGTGTGCCTCATCGACCACATCGGCGAGCACCGCCACATCCCTGATACCCAGGTTGAACCCCTGACCCGTGATGGGATGAAGGGCATGCGCGGCATTGCCGATCACCGCCACACGCGGCCTGATATGTTCACGGGCATACAGGAGCTTGAGCGGGTAGCAGCTGCGTCGGCCCGCCTTTTGGAATAACCCGAGCCGGTAGCCGAACCGGTCCTGGACGCGTCGCAGAAAAGCGGCATCATCCAACTGCATCACCTTGTCCACGACTTCGTCCGCCAGGGTCCACACCAGTCCGTAGCGCCCCTCGGTCAGTGGCAGCATGGCCATCGGGCCCGAATCCGTAAAGCGTTCATAAGCGGTTCCATCCTGACTCTGATCCGGCGTCAGGTTGCTGATGACCGCAGTCTGCCCGTACCCCCACTCCCGCATTTCGATGCCCAGCTGCTCCCGGACGCGGGAACGGGCCCCGTCCGCGGCCACCAGAAGCCGGGTGGTTATCTTGAGGCGTCCAACCTCCGAATCGGCATCGATTTGAACCCTCTCTTCGCCGACCTCGAACGATGAGAGACTGGCAGGGCAAAAAAACTGGATGCCGGGCTGGTCTTCAAGGCCTTTCGACAATACCTGGCCGAGCAATTGCCCGGTAGCCACATAACCCAGTGCATCCACTTCCAGATCCCGGTGATCCAGGCGGGTAAACCCGAAGCGCCCACGATCGGAAACATGAATGCGCCGAATGGGTTCAACCTTGTCCTGTAAAGCCGTCCAGACCCCCATCCCCTCGAGGATCCTGCGGGTACCGTAGGAGAGCGCAATGGCCCTGTCGTCGTAGCTGGGCTGGTGCTGGGATTCCAGGGGCCAGGCCTCGAGCACGGCGATGGACAGGCCCGAGCCTGCCAGGGAACGGGCCAGGCTGGCCCCCACCATACCGCCCCCGACGATGACCACATCGAAGTTTTTCTTCATCTCGGCAGTTTAGTGTATTCGGCCGAATAAATTCGACCCTGCAATGGGTAAATCAGAGTTTTCGACAAAACGCATACCATCCGTCAACAGAACCGTAGGGTCGAATTCATTCGACCAATGCTTGATTTGAACCAGCCAGCTGTTGGCCGAATGAATTCGGCCCTACACACCACCTGCATCAGCCTGCCATTATGGCCTCGATCTCTTCCACGGTCTTGGGCACATCCTTGCTCAAGACGTCGCACCCGTTTTTAGTCACCGCCAGGTCATCCTCGATACGAATCCCGATGCCCTGCCACTTCTTCGCCACGCCCTTGCTGCCTGGCGTTATATAAAGACCCGGCTCCACCGTCATCACCATGCCGGGTTCGAGGAGACGCCAGGTACCGTCAACCTTATAGTCACCCACGTCGTGAACATCCATGCCCAGCCAGTGCCCTGTCCTGTGCATGTAAAACTTCTTGTAAGCTCCGTTCTTGATCAGGGTGGGTACCCGCCCCTTGAGCAGACCCAGATCCACCAGTCCCTTGGTTATAACCTTGACCGCCGCCTGGTGGGGATCCTCCCAGTGGTTGCCCGGTCGAACCTCAACTATGGCAGCCTCCTGGGCACTGAGAACCAGCTCGTACAGCAACCTTTGAGCGGGAGAGAAACAGCCGTTGACCGGGAATGTCCTGGTGATATCGGAGGCATAGTAGTCGATTTCGCAGCCCGCATCGATCAGCACCAGATCCCCGTCAATCAGTTCGTCCCTGTTGTCCACATAATGGAGCACGCAGCCGTTGACCCCACCTCCCACGATGGGTGAGTAGGCCTGAAAACGAGCCCCTGCCGAGGCACAGACATGAGTAATCTCAGCTTCCAGCTCCCACTCCCGCATCCCGGGGCGGCAGACCTTCATCGCATGCATGTGGGCCCGGGCAGAGATACGCGCGGCATCCCGCATGATCTTGATCTCGGAGCGGCTCTTGTACAGCCGCATGTCATGGATGTAGTGGTCCAGAGCGATAAACTCCAGCGGCCCCTGGATACCCGCCCGACCCTTGTCCCTGATGGCACCCACCCACTCTGACATGCGCTTGTCGAGATCGGCATTGCATCCCATGGCATAGAACACCCGCTCGCATTGTTCGAGCATGCGCGGGAGTATGTCGTCGAGATCACCTATGGGAAAGGAATCATCGGCACCGTAGTCCCGGGTCGCACCCTCCTGACCGGCCCGCTTACCGTTCCAGGCCTCTTTTTCCGGGTCACTTTCACGGCAGAAAAGTACGTACTCGGCCTGGGCCCGGCCGGGAATGAGCACGGCCACTGCCTCGGGTTCAGGAAATCCGGTCAGATAGTGAAAATCGCTGTCCGGACGATAAGGATAATCCACATCACGATTGCGGATTGCGACAGGGGCGGAGGGAAGTATGGCGATGCTGCCCGGCCCCATCATGCGCATCAGCTGCAGCCGCCGTCTCCGAAACTCATTGGTATTCACTTATGGGTTCTCTGCGTATAAATCATGATAGACAAGGGTTGCGGCAACCCAGACATGCTCCGTGACATGCATCACAGAATCCTCATCCTCTTCATTGTCGACCAGAGCGGACAAATCCATTCGCGTTATCTCGGATATATCAAGCAGCGCCTCCCGGGCATCATTCGACAGGGGAGTATCTTCGGAGATCCCCGCCAGACCCAACCCGTAAAGGAAACCCCGGCACCAATCGCAGGCTGCTTCGGCGCGCGTCGTGACGGGCCGCGAATCTTCCGGCAGAAGAGGCATTAATACCACATCCGTACCTTTCAATACCTCCAGGACCTGGCTGTACAGTACGCCCAGGGTCTGCCGGCACTCCTGTGCCAGCAGATCAGCATCCTCCGTTGTTTGGAAAAGCTCACCGAACCAGAGTTCCCGGGGATCGGCATTTCCGCATAACAGGCCGCAGAGCATGCCATGGGCCTCGGAGGCGCTGATCTCCAGATCGGCGGAAGCCATCCGGCGTTCCACGCGTTCGTGTTCGACTGGAGAATCCGACATTGCAACGCCCCCATCCAGGGATGTGTATGGATGATGCGCGGCAACAGTCAACGCGCCGGCAAACCAGTACTCCATCAACGGTAGTAACAGCCCAGGATAATAACATCGTTGACCCGCCGGATGGTGCAATCTATGATTCGTGGATCATGAGCAGCAATAAGAATACAGAGGGCGCGGAACTCAATCTCGAGGAACTGGAGAGTCGAGTTGACAATCTCATCCACACGATCAGCCGCCTCAGGAACGAAAACGTCTCTCTGCGCACCCGTCAGGAGGACTTGATGTCGGAGCGTGCAGCCCTGATAGAAAAGTCCGAACAGGCCAAAAGCCGTTTGGAATCCATGATCGGCAGGCTCAAGTCCTTGGAAAGCAAGTAGTGAACGATGTAAACATCCCGGTTGTGGTCCGTATCCTGGACAAAGAATACCGCGTTGCCTGCCAGCTCGGCGAAGAAGAGGCATTACGGAATTCCGCCCGCTATCTGGACAAGAAGATGCGGGAAATCAGGACCCGCGGCAAGGTAATTGGTTCAGACCGCATCGCTGTCATGGCAGCCCTCAATATCACGCATGAGTTGCTGGAGCAAAAAGGTCACGAGAATACCGGCTCCCAGGCGGTCAGCAGACGCCTGCAGACGATGCAGGAAAAAATAGACATTGTGCTGAATCAAGGGAATTGACTGGAACTTTGGCGTGTTTGGGTTTAGCCTTGATCTATAGGTACTCCCTGCAGTGTTCGTAAGCCGGCCGGGTATTTTCTTGAGCCTAATACCTACCCTGGGAGCATAAATCCGATGCGGTGTGCATGTCCGTCTCGAGCGGAAAGCCTTAAGTGTCGGTGTTGTTCCCACTTGAACCTCTTGGTTCAAGAACGAAAGTCTGCGACGGCACAGGCGGGGGGTACCTTCCTCATAATCAGCGATGCTCCTCTTCTGAATCCATGCCTGACGCGGTAACGCTGCGAAAAAAGCTGCGGGCAAAACGACTCGCCCTATCCCCCGGAGAGCAGCGGCTGCATGCCCTTTCAGCCGCCAGGCACTTTGCGCGTTCATCGCTTCTGCTTCGATTCAGCAGGATCGCACTTTATATCGCGAACAATGGCGAACTTGATCCTGCTCCCATCGCCGCCCGTATTCGGGAATGCGGGAAAAGCACCTACCTTCCGGTTTTACAGTCGCCACCCAGACAGGCGCTCTGGTTTTGCGAACACCGTAAAGGTGAGACACTCCACCCGAATCGTTTTGGCATTCCAGAGCCGGATACGATAAAACATCGATTGTTGCCTGCATGGGGACTGGATCTGATATTGATGCCACTCGTGGCCTTCGACTCGAATGGAAACCGTCTTGGTATGGGTGGTGGATTCTATGACCGGACGCTGGCATATCTTCATCGACGCACTTGTTGGCAGCATCCATCATTGATCGGATTGGCCCACGCATGCCAAGAGGTGGCAGAGATAAAACCGAATTCCTGGGATATTCCGTTG
>JAQYVO010000056.1 GCA_030145425.1 Chromatiales bacterium
CACGCAACGGCCGTGGCAATTGTGGTCTTCCCACATCCACCTTTGGCATTGAGTACCATTATTGTGTGCATTCAATCACCCTGCAGTATATTGTGGGTAGGATTATCAGTCGGACACGGTGTCCAACACAAGACCCTACGTGAACATGGTATTAATTGCCTTAAGAATCAGTATAGTAAGGTAATCGATTGAAACCAACCCGCCTAATTTCGATCCTGTTGGTCGCGACCTTGGCTGTCGGATTAGCCTGGCATCTTAACCGTCCTAAACCGATTGATGTCGTGACACAGGCTGCAGAAATGGGAGAGGTCGAGCAGACCGTTGCCAACACCCGTGCCGGTACCGTCAAGGCCTGCCGCCGGGCAAAACTCTCCCCCGGTACCGGTGGCCAGATTTCGATGTTGGGCGTCCGTGAGGGTGACCGGGTCAAGGCGGGGGACTTGCTGCTGCAATTATGGAACCGGGACCTGCTGGCCGAGATCGAGTTGCACAAGGCCGAGGCCTACGCGGCGGCCGCGAGCGCCCGGGCGGCATGCCTCCAGGCCGATGTGGCCCGTCGGGAAGCCGACCGGCTGGTGAAACTGCGCAAGTCCGGCGCCATCTCCGAGGAGGCTTTGGACAAGGTAGTGACCGAATCCAAGGCCGGTGAGGCGGACTGCGAATCCGCGGAAGCCAGGGCACGGCTCTCCGAAGCCAGGATCAGGGTCATAGACGCAAAGATTGAACGCACCCGACTGACCGCGCCGTTCGATGGCATCGTCGCCGAAATAAACGGGGAACTCAACGAATACACCACCCCTTCCCCACCGGGGATTCCCACCCCGCCGGCCGTGGATCTGATCGACAACAGCTGTTTTTACGTGGCAGCGCCCATCGATGAGGTGGATGCCCCCAAGGTGAAGGTGGCGCAACCGGCCAGGGTCAATCTGGATGCCTTCGACGAACAACGTTTTCCCGGCGTCGTGCGCCGTGTTGCCGCTTATGTGCTGGATAAAGAGAAACAGGCGCGCACCGTGGAGATTGAGGTCGAATTCAGCAACAAGAAGGACATAGAGCAGTTGCTGGCGGGTTACTCGGCGGACGTCGAGATTATCCTGGACGTGAGGGAACGCACGCTGCGCATACCCACCGAGGCGGTATTGGAAGGTAACCGGGTATTTGTATTCGACGCCTCCGACGGTGTCCTGCAGGAACGAAAGATCGAAACCGGCATCTCCAATTGGGACCATACCGAAATCCTGAAAGGCATCGAGGCCGGCGAACTGATAGTGACCTCCGTGGACCGGGACGGCGTTGAGGACGGTGCGCTGGCCAGGCAGGAGACGGATGGGGAATGATTCGCGTACAGTCCCTCAACCGGACCTTCAAGGTGGGGGACGAAGCAGTCCATGCACTTCGCGAACTGAACCTGGATATCGATTCAGGCGAATATATCGCCATTATGGGGCCCTCGGGCTCCGGCAAATCCACGCTGCTGAACGTATTGGGCCTGCTGGACCGTCCCGACAGCGGCAAATACCTGCTGGACGGAATCGATACGGTAACCCTTCCTGAAGACAATCGTGCCGCGGTGCGGCGCACCCATATCGGCTTCGTGTTTCAGTCGTTTCATCTGATCCCCCGACTCACCGCAGCGGAAAACATAGCGCTGCCGATGATGTTGGCCGGGACAGATCCCGGGCTGCGCCGAAAACGGGTGCAGGCCATCCTCGAATCTCTTGGACTGGAAGACCGGGCGCACCACCGCCCGGACCAGTTGTCGGGCGGGCAGAGACAGCGGGTGGCCATTGCCCGCGCAACCGTTATGAAACCCACCCTGCTGCTGGCAGACGAACCCACGGGCAACCTGGACATACACTCGGGTGAGGAGGTCATGACCACGCTCGAGGCCTTGAATAAAGGCGGCATCACCCTGCTGGTAGTTACCCACGACCCGGATATTGCCGCCCGTGCCCGGCGGCACATCCACATGGTGGATGGTGCCGTGGTAGAGGACAGAAAAACATAGCGTCTTATCAATGAAAGTCATTCTGAACAAATCTTCATCTTTCCCCCCTGGCACCTGGACTGGAAAATGCGGTTCGACGACATCCTGACTTTCACGGGAAAAACCCTCTCCTCGGCACGCAAACGCACCTGGCTGATGTTGCTTGCGATGTCCATCGGCGTAGGCTCGGTGGTCATTCTCACCGCCCTCGGCGAGGGTGCGCGGCGTTATGTCACCCAGGAATTCTCGAATCTGGGCACCCATCTCCTGATCGTGCTCCCGGGCAGGGTCGAGACATCGGGAGGACACCCGCCGCTGATTGGCGGCACCCCCCGGGATCTTACCCTGAACGACGCCATGGCCCTGGGCAGGTCCAGCAGTATTCGACTGGTTGCCCCGGTAATCCTGGGCTCCGCACCGGTCTCCTATCGGCAGCTGGAGAGAGACATCACGGTCCTGGGATCGACGGCCGAGCTGCTCCCGGTCAGAAAACTGGAACTGGGCCAGGGGCGCTTCCTTCCAGCCGGCGACCCGTCGCGGGAATCCGCCGTAACCGTCATTGGCAGCAAACTCAAGAAAGAGCTGTTCGGGGGTAAATCCGCCCTGGGCAAATGGGTGCGCATACATGACAGGCGGTTCAGGATCATCGGTGTCCTCAAGCCATCGGGGCAATCCCTTGGCATGGATCTGGGCGACGTCGCCATTGTCCCGGTCGCATCAGCCCAGAGCCTGTTCGATACACAGACGCTATTCAGAATCCTGATCCAGGCGAATGGCCGGGAGGCCATTCCACGGGCAGAAAAATCCATCATCGAAATCATCAGTGAACGGCATGACGGCGATGAAGATGTAACGGTCGTAACACAGAACGCCCTGCTCTCGACCTTCGATGGTATTTTCCGCTCCCTGACCTATGCGGTGGCGGGCATCGCGGCGGTCAGTCTCGGCGTTGCTGGCATTCTGATCATGAATGTCATGCTGGTGAGCATTTCCCAACGCACCGCGGAGATCGGACTGCTCAAGGCTTTGGGCAGCCCTTCCGGTCAGATACTCCGGCTTTTTCTGGTTGAAGCCGGCATGCTCTCCGCCGCCGGTGCCTTCATCGGCATCCTGATCGCCCTGGCCGGCGTCTGGGCCCTGGACCGGGCATTTCCAGCTTTTCCGCTGTCAGTGCCTGTCTGGGCTCTGGCTGCCGCAGTAGCCGTGGCGCTTTCTACCGGACTGCTCTTTGGGGTATTGCCCGCCAGGCGCGCCGCCGAACTCGATCCCGTGCGGGCCTTGTCGGGGAAATGATGAGACCTGGCAGACCATGTTGAGTGCAGATTTCATAAGGCTCTCCCTCGGCTCGGTGTCCGCCTACCGGATGCGCAGCTTTCTTACCGCGCTCGGAATCGCCGTGGGCATCGCCTCGGTGGTACTGCTCACTTCCATCGGTGAGGGCATTCATCGATATGTCCTGAGTGAGTTCACCCAGTTCGGCACCAACCTGATCGCCGTCAACCCCGGCAAATCCAGTACCTTCGGCATCTCCGGGGCCATCGTCAATACCGTGCGCCCCCTGAGTCTGGATGATGCCCAGGCACTTGAGCGGCTGCCCGGTGTGAGGGCCGTGGTTCCGTTGGTGCAGGGCAACGCTGCCATAGAGTACGGCAAAAAAACCCGGCGAACCGCCATCTATGGCGTGGGGCACGCAGTACCTGAAGTCTGGCAAATGAAACCGACATTGGGGCGTTTCCTGCCCGCCGATGACCCGCGCTTCGCCCGTCCTTTCGCGGTGCTCGGGAGCAAGGTGAAGCGGGAACTGTTCGGCAACGAAAACCCGCTGGGCCGCCGTATTCGAATCGGCACGGAGAGCTACCGGGTCATCGGCGTCATGGAATCCAAAGGACAACTGCTGGGTTTCGATCTGGACGATGCGGCCTATGTCCCGACACACAAGGCAATGTCCCTGTTCGACCTGGATAGCCTCATTGAAGTCGACCTGCTGTACACGGAAGAAAGCGACAGTGAGGTGTTGTCAGAACGGATCAGAAAACTGCTGACACAGCGCCACGGCAACGAGGATTTTACCATTATCACCCAGGATCAGATGCTGCAGACCCTGGGCTCGATACTGGATATTCTGACCCTGGCCGTGGCCGCGCTCGGCGGCATCTCCCTGCTTGTGGGCGGCGTGGGCATTCTGACCATCATGACCATATCGGTCACCGAGCGTACCGGTGAAGTGGGGCTGCTCAGGGCCATCGGTGCCGGCAGGCGTCAGATCCTCTGGCTGTTTCTCGGGGAGGCTGCGGTGCTTGGGGGACTGGGGGGTCTTGCCGGACTCATCGTGGGTGCAGGTGGTGCTTGGCTCTTGGGCACCCTGATCCCCGCGCTCCCGACCCACACCTCATGGGGCTTCGCCCTGCTTGCCTTGGGCACTTCCATTCTCATCGGCCTTGCCGCGGGTGTGATGCCGGCCTGGCATGCTGCAAAACTCAACCCGGTGGAGGCATTGCGCGCAGAATAACCGCCAGCCTCAGGCCAACACCCCCAGCTCCTGCAGCGCCTTGATCTGGTCCCGAACCTGCGCTGCTTCCTCGAATTCCATATCCTGGGCATGTTGATACATCTGCTTCTCCAGCCCCTTGAGACGTTTTGCCATCTGCTGCGGCGTCATGGCGGCATACTCCGCTTCGACCTCCGCCACCTTGGCATAACGCTTGGGCGACACGGGTGCGCCGGCATGGGCTCCCTCCATAATATCCGCCACTGCCTTGCGGATGCTTTTCGGGGTGATGCCGTGTTCCTCGTTGTAGACTATCTGCTTCAGACGCCTGCGTTCGGTCTCATCCATGGCACGCTGCATGGAACCGGTCACCCGGTCTGCATAGAGGATAGCCTTGCCTTCGACATGACGTGCCGCACGGCCAATGGTCTGAATCAAAGAGCCTTCCGAGCGCAGAAACCCCTCCTTGTCAGCATCCAGAATCGCCACCAACGAAACCTCCGGCATATCCAGTCCTTCCCGGAGCAGATTTATACCGACCAGAACGTCAAACACCCCGAGCCTGAGGTCGCGGATGATCTCCACCCGCTCCACGGTTTCAATGTCGGAGTGCAGGTAACGCACCCGGACCCCATGATCGCTCAGGTAATCGGTCAGATCCTCGGCCATTCGCTTGGTCAAGGTAGTGACCAGCACACGCTCTTTGCTGGCCACCCTGAGATTGATCTCGGACAGCAGGTCGTCTACCTGGCTCAATGCAGGCCTCACTTCAAGCCGGGGTTCCAACAGACCGGTCGGGCGAACCACCTGCTCCACCACGGCCCCGGAATGCTCCAGTTCGTAGGCTCGCGGAGTGGCCGAGACATAGATGCGCTGGGGGGCTCGTGCCTCGAACTCTTCGAAGCGCAGCGGGCGATTGTCCAACGCCGAAGGCAGCCGGAATCCGTATTCCACCAGCGTCTCCTTTCGGGATCGGTCACCCCGGTACATGCCACCGAGTTGGGGGATGCTGACATGGCTTTCATCCGCCACCAGCATGGCGTTGGGCGGCAGATAATCAAACAGGGTCGGCGGCGACTCACCGGGTTGGCGCCCGGACAGGAATCGCGAATAGTTCTCGATGCCCGAGCAGTAACCCAGTTCCATAATCATCTCGATATCGTATCGGGTTCTCTGCTCCAGCCGTTGGGCCTCCACCAGTTTGTTGGAATACCTTAGCTGCTCGAGACGTTCTTTGAGTTCGTCTTTTATATATTCCACCGCTTCGAGCAGGGTCTCCCGGGGAGTCACATAATGGGATTTCGGGTAAATGGTGTACCTTGGCACGCGACGCAGCATCTCGCCGGTGAGCGGGTCGAAAAGGGATATGTTCTCGATCTCCTCATCGAACAGTTCCACCCGTATCGCTTCCCGGTCGGATTCCGCCGGATAGATGTCGATTACGTCCCCTCTCACGCGGTAAGTGGCCCGGCGCAGTTCAATGTCGTTGCGGGTGTACTGAAGCTCGGCCAGGCGTCGCAGTATGGCACGGTGATCAACGGTGTCCCCCCGAACCAGGTGCAGTACCATGTTGAGATAGGAGCGGGGGTCGCCAAGACCGAAGATGCAGGAAACGGTGGCGACGATAATGGTATCCGGCCGTTCGAGGAGGGCCTTGGTGGCTGAGAGCCGCATCTGCTCGATATGATCGTTGATAGAGGCATCCTTCTCGATAAAGGTGTCTGATGACGGTACGTAGGCCTCCGGCTGGTAGTAGTCGTAGTAAGAGACGAAATACTCCACCGCGTTGTTGGGAAAGAACTCCTTCATTTCGCCGTAGAGCTGTGCCGCCAGTGTCTTGTTGTGCGCCAGAATGAGGGTCGGCCGCTGCACCGTCTGAATCACGTTGGCAATGGTGAAGGTCTTTCCGGACCCCGTCACACCCAACAGCGTCATCCCCACCTCACCATCCTCTAACCCCTCAATAAGACGGGCTATGGCCGCCGGTTGGTCGCCGGCGGGCTCGAATTCAGAGACTAGTTGAAATTCTTTTGACATAGGGGATTATGCTGACTCCGCGGATTGGATATTATTACATCCAGCGTCCGGTGGCATGAACCTGATCGTCACCGGCACCAATTTCCAATAATAATCACTGATTAAACCTGGGTATCATAAATGTCCATCAAGCTTTCTGCCCGCGTACAGTCGGTCAGGCCCTCCCCCACCCTGGCCATTACGGCCCGCGCCGCCGCCATGAGAGCTGCCGGCAAGGATGTAATCGGTCTGGGTGCCGGTGAACCGGACTTCGACACGCCGAAACACATCAAGCAGGCCGCAATCCAGGCGATAAAGAACGGTTTCACCAAATATACGCCAGTGGACGGTACCCCAGGCCTGAAGCAGGCCATCATCGATAAATTCAAGCGTGACAACGGCTTTGACTACAAACCGGAACAGATCCTGGTTTCCTGTGGCGGCAAACAGAGTTTCTACAACCTGGCCCAGGCTATCCTCAACCCGGGTGATGAGGTCGTCATACCGGCGCCTTATTGGGTATCCTACCCCGATATGACACTGCTGGGCGGTGGTGCGCCTGTCTTTGCCAATGCGGGGGCAGACCAGAACTTCAAGATAACACCCAGCCAGCTCCGCGCAGCGATCACCAAAAAGACCCGCCTGGTGGTGATCAACAGCCCTTCCAATCCTACCGGGATGGCCTACAGCCGCAAGGAGCTTGAGGACTTGGGCAAAGTGCTGAAGGAATACCCCCGGGTTTTGGTGGCCACCGATGACATGTACGAACACATTCGCTGGTCCATTGAGCCTTTCGTCAACATCCTGAATGCCTGCCCTGAACTGGCAAACCGCTGCCTGGTGCTCAATGGAGTTTCGAAGGCCTACGCGATGACCGGCTGGCGCATCGGTTATGCGGGAGGCCCCGCGGACGTCATAAAGGCGATGAAGAAGATTCAGTCCCAGAGCACCTCGAACCCAGCATCCATCTCCCAGGTGGCGGCCCAGGCGGCACTGGAAGGCCCCCAGGAGTGTATCGCCGAGATGATGGTGGCATTCAAGGAACGCCATGATTATGTCGTCGAGCGGCTCAATGGCATGCCGGGCGTGGATTGCCTTAAGACAGACGGCACCTTCTACTGCTTTCCCAATATTGAGGGAGCACTGGAAAAGATCGATGGCGTCAACAACGATCTCGAACTGGCAGAGTATCTGATCGAGCATGCGGGCGTCGCCCTGGTTCCGGGCACCGCCTTCGGGCTTCACGGTCATGTCCGCCTTTCCATCGCCACCAGCATGAGCAACCTGGTCAAGGCCCTCGACAGAATGGAAAAGGTGCTCGCCGGATAGATATACCCCGGTGGTGCCCGAAGGACCGGACACCACCCAGTATTCCCAAACCAGGCGGCTTAAGGACGGCCGTCAAAACCAACGCAAAGGAGTGCGGATATGGATTTCCAACCTGCCGGGTGCCCCAGGCACCAGAGTGCCTTTACCCTTATCGAGCTGATGATCACCCTGACGGTTGCCATCATCGTGCTCTCCGTCGCCATACCCAGCTACAGAACCGTTGCCGCCGGCAGCATCACCACGGCAGTCAACACCATGGCTGCACATCTGCATCTGGCCCGGAGTGAAGCGATAAAGCGCGGCATTCAGGTCATTCTCTGTCCCAGTACCGACGGCAAAACCTGTCTCGACGGGTTCGAGTGGCAGGAAGGATTCATGATCTACGCCGACGTGAACGAAAACAGGAAGCCTGACGAAAAGGATCGGATGCTGCGCTTCCACCAGCCCGACCGGCGGCGTATCAGGATTCTTACTTCCACTGGCAGAAAAAAGCTGATCTACAAGCCCAGCGGCATGTCACCGGGGTCGACCGCCACTATCACGGTCTGCGACACAACCGGGCATACGAAACCCCGGGCCATTATTGTTTCCAACACAGGCCGCCCCCGCCTCTCTGACACACATCCGGATGGCGGGCCATTACGCTGCGGCTAGAACAAACCATACTTCTCAGCAACCGCCCTTGACCCGCTTATCCCGGGTGATTACTATAGCCGGCTTGACTTATTCCTCGGTAGCTCAGTCGGTAGAGCGGGTGACTGTTAATCACTAGGTCGGCGGTTCGAGCCCGTCCCGGGGAGCCAATAAAAACAAGGGCTTAGATAGTTTTCTATCTAGGCCTTTTTCTTTGGGGCTACACTGGGGCTACGACAGAATTAATTAAGTCCGCGTTTAGGATTTAGTTTCCTACTTTAATCCGGTACAAACTTCTCCCCCCTCACAACTCAAGGAAGACTCATGACCCGCAAGGAACTGCAGCAGGTACAATCTGAAATCGGTACCCGGCTTCGGGAAACCAGACTAGCCCGTGGACTCACCCGGGAGATTGACGAAGACGCCTTAAAATCCGATTTCGGGTGCTAGATCTAGATTGCTGCTTTCGGCCGGGGGTCCTGCCGGACGATTCCGCAATTTGAATGACCGCTTCGTAGATTATGGGCTTCAATTCCAGAAAGCTGCCGTTCCTATTGTGCAACGCAATAGGCTGTTCGCGACCCCGGGCCAGGGCTTTGTTTACTAGCGCATCGATGGGGGTCTCGGCCTTGGTGAGGGTTTTCTCTATCACCTTGAAGCGGGCCTTATGCGCCGCATTGTAGTCCTTCTCGGTCTACACGGGATAACCGATGAGCGCCAGAAACTCCGTGGAGGTTTCTAGGTCGCTCAGGTCCTCGTCGGCCATGCCAACGGCTTTCTGCTGGTCCTTCTGGTGGGCCTTGCACTCGTCGCGTGTCACCTTGGGGGTGCTATTGGTCCACACCCCTCTCGGCTTCCTTCCAGGCCCATATGAGGTCCTCTACCGTGTAGTTGCCCTCGTCCTCGGTGCAGTTATCCACCAGGGTGGCCTCAAAGACACTAAGCAGCCCGGCATCGAACTGCACCGAGAAGAGTATGTGCTTCTGGCAGAACTCGATCCCCTTGGCCCCAATGAACTGCTCGGTAGTGGGCCGGGTTTCACCGTAGAGGTGCTCCTTGGAAAAGGCCTGGGCGGCGCGATGGGCCCGTGAAATACGCTGCTGTAAGGCCTGGGCGACGCGATGGGCCCGTGAATTACGCTCCCGTTCTGCTGCGGTTAATGCGATCATGGTGGTACTTTGCTCTGTTGTGCAGGTTGTGACAAATAGCTATCACAGAGAATAGTACCGCATCCCGGGGACTGGGGTTGTCACAAATTAATTGCTGGGGCTCGGGATTACTTCACCGGAGGGGATGGCCTATACTGGGCTCTCTCCTCCCCCAGCCCCGTTACGGTTTGCCCTAACGGGGTTTATTAGTGTTTGGTGTAAGTCGGCTCATGGCCGGTTTCCGGCATCCCCTCCGCCGATTGGAATGTCGGCTTTATAGAATCCCCAGCTCTAGTTCCTGATAGCGGACGTTTGCATATTACACCGCAATAGGCAGAAGGCGACCCACAGCGGCAAGTCAGTATCGCTATGGTTTAATACTTTTATACTAAATGGGTCTACCATAAACCGTCTCTTGAGCTAATGTCTTTTAGACAGGGTGACTCATCACATTTCAGCAGTTGTATACTATCTCCAGATTCCAAGCCCCTAGTAGAGTATGAAATATTTAGTCTGGTCTTTGCTAATCGCCTGCCAATTAGAGTTTGTGTTGGCGGGACCTTTACTTAACGCTGCTAAGGCAGGTAATAGCAAGCATGTCGATAGAATTCTAAAATCGGGTGGTGACATCCATGAACGTGGCCAACTAGGCGAAAAGGCACTACATTGGATGGTATTCCATGGTGATGGCGGCATGGTTAGATTGCTGATAGATAAAGGTGCAGACGTTAATGAGTCTGTGAATAGCGGCACTACACCATTGCATCTCACGGCATATAAAGGCCATTTAGACGTTGCAAAATTGCTCATCGAGTATGGCGCTAATGTGAACGCTCGGACAAGAGTAGGAATCACACCACTTGACTGGGCGGATCGCAATGGCCACCCGGAAATAGCAGACTTACTAATGACCAATGGTGCCATACACGGCCAGATACCGTCCGATGATGTGGCTAAACCAGATCACCAGAAAGCTGTGCCAAATAATCTGAATAAACGGCCTCAGTTGACCAATTTGACGATGGGTGATCTTTTGTCACAAGCTTTTGCGAGTGCACCCGCAACACCCTCGAATATAGGAAATGACGCCCCAGTCGCCCCGATTCAAAAGGAGTCGTTTCGCATACAACTCGGAGCTACTAGCTCCGAATCACGCGCTCTAGAAACCTGGAGGCAGTATCGCAAACAGCACCAAGATATTCTTGAAAACCAAAAATTGATATTGGATACGATCACTTTGAAGGGGAAAAAATACTATCGAGTACAAACTGGGCCTTTTAGTAAACACAGCGCCGTGTCAGCATGCAATCAACTGAAGCGACGTAGTCAGCCTTGTATTGTAGTCAACCAGAATTTAGCCACTAGGTAATTGCCCCCCAGTTTCTTCGCTGCTGAAAATTTCAAACATGATCCGGAGAAACTTGAAACTATTAATATTTATAGTTGCTTACCGGCGAAAGCATGAAATTTTCAGCCTAATGTTTCCCAAAATAATAATTGCCAGACCAGAGAGGGAACCCACTGGATTAACAGATCAAGACTTGCGTCATTGTCTCCCAGCTTTTTTAGAGAATACCCGCGTCTTACTTGGTTATAGGAGGCGGATCTCCGAGATAGTAAATTTCCTGCCATGCTCCCCAAAAGTGGGGGTTTTTGTTGATCTGAACTTCCGGTCCTGGCCGGTTCCCGGCATCACATCCGCCGATCTTCATGACCGCTTTCTGATTTCAGGTATCACTTCCTGATAGCAGACGTGTGCATATTGCACTGCAATAGGTAGGAGGTGACCCTGAGCGGAAATTACGAAAAGACACTCAAGCTGACAGTTATGAGGATAACGGCTTGGTCCTTACTCAAGGTATTCAGGTCAGGCGTTTTTCCCAACAACTAGAATTTAACGAGCTTGTCGGCAGAAATATCACCGCTGACGTATGTGTCAGGTTTACCGAGAAAGTATCCCTGAAGATAATCGAAACCTTTGTTGCGATAAATACGGTATTCATCCCAATTTTCTATCTTGGTTGCCTGGAGGGCAAGATCTTTATAGCACCTCAAACGTTTGATGAGCGAATCGAGTACGCCCGCCTTGGTATGTTGTACGTCAAATTGAAAAATACTGGCAAGTGCCAGCAACTCCATATTTTTTAAGTTCGTTGAGCCTTTGACTGAAAGGCCGTAACCGATACCCCGGAGTTCTTCCAGCCTGGCAATCAATTTCGCATCAACATCAATGCTGCGGGGAATATCAAGAATGATTTGTTTTGGCGGCAATCGAATCTCCGTTATTACCTCAATAAAGGCACGGGTGACGTTGATAACTGCCTTGTGTTTGTGGGTGAACTTATCAAAACCAAAATCCAGAATTATAGATTCGAGGACCTGTGCTGTTGCCTCTGTCGGATTCAGCGCGTTGCTGCTCCCATCGGGTGATCGAAATAAAAATTCATAGCCGAATACCTCCATACGGTTAGTATAAATCGGCTGTCTCGCGACCAAGACCTGCTGTCCAGTTATTAGGTGCTTGGTTTTTTCCGCTTCCATTACACTCATATCTCTTTGTTTAATTGGAAGAATTATATTTATAGCGGCAAATGAAACTCGTTCTTTATGAACAATGACAAGTAACTTAGTGGTATCTCCCTGAGGGCAGGCAGTCGGCTATTCAGTCTGTTAGGAATGCTCCGGGCCGGGCAGCGACAAAAGGCTCAGGTCAGATACGTGGAATCTTAGAAGCTACCAGGATAGAGGGTCCGCTTTACCATGAGCATCCCTCTCTTCCCTCAACAAGCGCTCGAAGGTTTGCTGACGCATCTCCTTGGGTTTTCTCCAGACAGAACCAAAGAGGTTCATAGAACCCCCAAGGCGGGAGCGAATATTTCGAATCTTTACCAACATGCGGCCCAGATAACCTTCCTGCTGGCTGGTAACGTTAAATGCCGCTTAGCGCGGTCGAGGCCCAATACCGCCGACCAAACCCTGTGGCAGTTTTCTTATTGGGCAGAAGACAACCCGGTTCAGCGGCCGGATTTCTCTGGATCAGTGTCTGGTTATCTGTTCGTCCACGATCCGGTTGTATATCTCCTCCCTGTAAACCGGGATTTCCTTGGGTGTGGTAATTCCAACGCGTACTTGATCACCCTTGACCTCCAGGACAGTTACTTCGATGACATAAGGAATCCTAAGGGTATCTCCGGTTCTCCTATATGAAATCTGCATAGTTTCCGTCCCCCCCAGTGGTTTCGCTGTGAGCGTGGCTGGCTTCCACTTCCAAAACAAAATTCTGATTAATCAGATCGATCAAATCAACGGATAAGTCCTCGTCGGCCAAGACTTCGTCCAGTAGTTCGTCCCAACTTTCGGAACTGGGAACATTCTCCAGATGAACATCTATCGAAGGCGCGGTGTTGGTGCTCATTACGTCGCTCTCAAATACTTGTCTCCATCCCTGGTTACCCAAATAAGGTCTCAGAAACTCGCCAGCGTTGATCTGTTGACCTGAAAAATCGGTGCTGCCAATAGTCCTTCAGCGTTCCTCCCTTATCCCTAATATGGACACCTATTAGAAATACTAGTTTCGTTACCCACAATTTGTATGAGGGATTTCCCTTGGCCCGGTATTTTGCATGATGCAGGTCAACTAACTTATTCATGCTTGGGGGTAAGTCTGCTCCGCCTGGCCGACCGAGGAGATCATTTAATAGAAACCCCGCCAAGTCTCTCGGGCGGGTTGCTGGGGTGGATCGATTTGTCTATGCGGTGTCTAACTATTCCATGAATAGCTGGTCTTTATCTGACCCCTTGTATCAAATCCCAGATAAAGGAAGAATACGGTTGTCTATCCACCCCCACCACAAGGAAACGAACTATGAAGCAAATTCTACGCGCCACCTTGCTCACCCTGCTGATCTCACTGCCTTTCGCCCCTGTATTGGCTGATAATTACTCAGACACCAAGAAGATGTTCACAGACGCCGGTATCTCCAGCATGTTCAAGACCGCACATGGTTATGCGCTCTTCCCCACCATCGGCAAGGCTGGGTTTGTCGTGGGAGGAGCCTACGGAAAAGGACGTGTATTTCAGGGCGGTGTGCATATCGGCGATACGTCCATGACCCAGGCCAGCATTGGCTTCCAGATTGGTGGAACCGGGTACAGCCAGGTTATCTTCTTCCAGGACAAACGGGCTCTGGATGAGTTCACCGGTGGTAACTTCGAGTTTGGAGCAGAAGCCCAGGCTACGGCACTTACCGCTGCGGCTGGCGCCACTGCCAACACCTCCGGCAACCGTGCTTCCGCCAGTGGCGGTAAGAACAACGCCGATGTAGCGAGTGGTGGTTACAACAAAGGTATGGCCACCTACACCATTACCAAGGGCGGCGCGATGGCCGAAGCCAGTGTCGCTGGTCAGAAGTTCAGTTATACCGCACGTTAGGTTCGGATGGCTGCGCATCCCGGATGCGCAGCCGTTCCCTCCGCCACCGGGAAAACCCGCCCGGGCTTCCCCCGTACCCGAAATCTCTTCTCAGGCTATCCAGTAACACCAGGCAGCGTTCAGTGTGATGGCACTCAGAGCGATAGCCCAATTGATCAAACCAATCATGGTCGTAAACCTTTTCAGAATCTCCACACCATATTCGAAAGCAATTACCATACCAAAAATACAGTTTTCAATATAATCATATAGTTACATAAACACCATCCAATAACTTGTTTAAGGTGTTGACATTCCGACATCGGAAATCAGGCGTTTAACCGGCTCCGTGGCATTTACCCGGCGGCCGGGGGCCCGACTGAATATTCCTGTCACCGCTATTCAGAGAAACAAAACTCTTGGTTTGCACCCCACTGGCATGGAGTTAAGCGCCGCTTCCAAATCCTCGCCCAGATAGCCGGGACAGGTGGAACAATCGTTAATCCACTCAGGTCGCAACAGCTCCAGTGGTCCTTCCCGACCTTGGTTTATATAGGGGATTGATTTGTCGCAACCTATTGCCATTCCGGTGATAAAAGCGCCGATAAAAATAACTAGAATTCTAGTAGAAGCTTATGGAGTGGGCGTTCGTTTGGGCGAAAGGGGGTTGTGTCATGCTCAAGTTTAGTTTCAGTAGATTTGTGAAGTATTTCGGACTGGCTGTACTGTTGTTTGCAGCCTTTCAATACAGCGGCGTCCTTGCCGAAGATGAACTCATCGGATCTGATGAGTATCGTTTGTCCTGCCTTAACTGCCATGGCGTCGGGGGCAAGGGAAATGGTCCGATGGCGGAGTTTCTCATAAAGAAGCCCAGTGACCTGACGGTATTGTCCAAAAACCACAACGGGGAATACCCGTTCTACAGGGTTTACCAGACGATTGATGGCCGGGTACTGGTGCCAGGCCATGGCGACAGGGACATGCCCATCTGGGGTATGCGCTATCTTGAGGAGGATGCAATGAGATACGGCAATTTCGGGGGTGAAGATGTAGTACGGGCGAGGATCCTGCAACTCGTTTACTACATACAGATGCTGCAACAGAGATAGCCGTAGTTGACGATTGGGAGGAATAATCTTCTGGCTGTGTTAGAGGGGGGTGTTTTCCGGCCGGGGGGGCCTTTGAGCACGCCTTCAACTGCTAATGTGAGAAGAGCTTCGCCGCCATCCCCTGCATGGAAGCCATGAGCCGTTCCGAAATACGCTTTTTCACAGAATACTTGAGCTGATAGATATCGGAATCTTTGCTGGCGGCCATTAAATAATCGTCGCTTGTTTGCATGGCATCTATCAGCTTCAGATCCAGGGCCTGTTTTCCGTACCAGTACTCACCCGTCGCCACCTTCTCCATGTTCAGCTGGGGCCTGAAATCCGCCACAAACCTCTGGAACAGGCTGTGTACCTCGTCGATCTGCTGCTGCATCTTGGCTCGGTCTTCTTCCGTATTTTCACCAAACAGGGTCATGGTACGTTTGTAGCGGCCTGCCTGAATTTTTTCGAACTCAATGCCGTGACGCGAGAGCAGCTCATGAAAATTGGGCAACTGTGCCAGCACCCCGATAGAACCCAAAATTGCAAAAGGCGCGGCAACGATCCGGTCGGCTACACAGGCCATGAGGTAACCCCCACTGGCTGCGATTTTATCCACTGTGACGACGAGCGGTACGCCCTTTTCCCTGAGACGCACCAGTTGGGAGGCAGCCAGTCCATGCTCATGAACCATGCCGCCGGCATTTTCCAGGCGCAGGACCACTTCATCCGTTGGTGTCGCCTCCATGATCACTGCTGAAACCATCTCCCGCAACGAGGCAACCGCTGTGGCTTTGATGTCACCGTGAAAATCGATGACAAAGGTGCGTTTGCCGACGTCTTCCTTTTGATTCGCTGACTGCTTGGCCTTGTGCTTGAGCTCCTTTTTTTCGTTTTTTATGACCTTCTTGAACAGCTGCTTGGGTAGTGTCGCCTGTTGCAGTGCATGAGCCAACGATCTGTACCTGTTGTTCAGATTGATGACCTCCAGTCGTTCCGGCACATCCTGTCTCGATCTGCGGGCACGGGTGATCATGAGTAAAACCATACCCACGGCGAGAACCACCGTCCCTGTTTTCGCAAGAAAGAGTCCGTAGTCCAACAGAAATGCGGTCATTGGCAGTTCCCGGTTGCTTCGCAGGCCGTCATTAATTGTGCACGCTGCAATTCTTGGCACTTGGCCAAACACGCTGATGCCCCAGGGCCATTGTTTCACTTGGCTCCCAAGCAGAATTCAGCATCCCCAGGCGGCGTACTGTAACACTTTCGAATTTCCGAACCCTATTGATTTAAATGAACAAGTGGCAAAAGAGCCACCGAAGAACCGCCATCCAGTTCGCAACCGGCGACAGGCAAACTCACGAAGCACGGAATATAAATCACATAAATCTGTTAAGGTAATTCACCTGGACTCCGGTTGTGCTTAGACGACCCACGGGCATACGCCGGGCTACCGGCAGATCTGAAAGGTGATCAGCTATTCAGGTCGCTTCTGACGAGGATAGAACAATGGATCTCGTAAGAAAATTTATTGGTCCGAAATCCAAATATCAGAAAGATCTGCCTTATACCTACGAAGCCAGGGTAAATCTGATGGATTCGGATGGAGAGTTCAATTCCTACATATCCGATACTATCTGTGGCCTGGTGAAATATCTGAAAGACAAAGACATCGATCCAAGTGCCGTTGAAATTTTCGAGTTATACAAGGACAAAGAGGTAAACCTTGAAGTTGCCTATTGCCTGTCACCCCTGGGCAAGTGGTTGAACCGCTCCCAACTCTGTAAATCGTTCAGAGAGTATTACCCTGGCCACATCGGTAGATCGGGCTGTACATTCAAAGATCGAGATAAAAAAGTTACCGGCCCTTGAATCCCGCAACCGCTAACAGGTCAGATACATGATCAAGAAAATCATCCTATTCCTCCTGGTTGCCGCAAACTCAGGCCCAGTGCTTTCGGCAGATACTCTGGAGGACGTGGAAAAAGCCGCAATTAAAGGCGACGCTTCAAGCCAATACCTGCTGGGCCAGCGCTACGAAGCGGGCAAAGGCGTTGACAAGGACCTCAAGTCCGCCGCCGATTGGTATCGTAAGGCCGCAAAACAGGGAAACTCCAAAGCCCAGACCAATCTGGGATTTCTCTATGAATCAGGGCGCGGCGTGGAAAAGGACCCGGATAAAGCTATGGCCTGGTATCGCAAGGCCGCCGATCAGGGAGACGCCAAGGCCCAGCTGAATATCGCCAGGATGTATTTCGGTGGCATCGGCATGGACAAGGATGAAGCCGAGGGCCTGAAATGGCTGAAACAATCTGCGGGAAATGGTGACACCCAGGCCATGGTGCACCTGGGGAAAATGCACCAGCATGGTAAAGGGATGGAAAAGGACGTCGTAAGGGCCAGCCAGTGGTACCGTCTTGCAGCCGAGAAGGGCGATCCAGTGGCCCAGCACGAACTTGGCCTGAATTACTACTGGGGAAAAGGTGTCGAGAAGGATTATGCCCAGTCCGTCAACTGGCACAGAAAGGCCGCAAAGAAAAAATTTCCGCCGGCCGAATACAGCATGGGTTTGCGATACGCCAAGGGTAAAGGCGTAAAAAAAGATATGGCCAAGGCGGCCGGTTGGTACCGCAAGGCATCCAAACACGGCCATCCGGGTGCCCAAAACAACCTGGGACTGATGTACCTGAAGGGACAAGGCATCGACCAAGATTACAAAAAGGCGATGGCGCAGTTCAAGAAAGCCTCTAAGCGGGGATATCCCCCGGCTCAGTATCATCTGGGAAACATGTACCTCAAGGGACAGGGCGTCAAAAAGAACAACAAGGAGGCCAGAAAATGGTTTCAGAAGGCGGCCGACGCCGGATACAAAAATGCCAAAAAGGCCCTGAAATCCATGGGAGATGGATGATCCGGAATTCTCCCGTTCAGATCAATTTAAGTCGTTGCAGCGTTTCGCGGGTTGGTACGCCATCCGGAGCCCACCCCCGCTCCTCGTAGTACTCGGGCAGCATCTCGGGAACCCTGGAAATCCAGTCTTTTCCGGCACCTTCCTTCGCGGGTTCGGTGAAGAAACGTTTAGGTAGGGTGTCGTCTGTGGCTGTGAATCCGGCACGGATATTGAATTGGCGCTCCAGATTGTAGATACGTTCCCCGGTTTCCACCAGTCGTTCGCCGGTCCAGCCGCCACCGCAGGCTGCATCGATCTGCTCGGCATAGTCCTTGAAGTTCCAGGCACCCCTGGTGAACATGCACAGACCCGTTGAATCGATGGCAGCTGCCTTGTCCTGGGATTTCCGCACCACCGTCGCACGGCCTTCAGTCCCCACCTCGGTGAAATCCGCCGCATAGGGGGATGCACGCATATGGCATGCACCCCGGTTGCTGGTCGCATACGCCAACCCCATCCCCTGCATTGCGCGGGGATCGTATCCCGGAAACTCCTGACCCTTGACCGTAATGGAAAACTCGGGATGCCCGTATTTTTCACACAATCCCCTTGCACCCAGGGCCAGCTCACGGCCAAAGCCCTCCCCTACGGCGGTCCATTCCGCTGCCTTGACCAGCGCGTCCGTGGAGCCGAACTCAAAGGGTACGCCGCCGGTCTCTTCCAGACCTATGACACCGGCCTCGAACAGTTCCATGGCGGCAGATACCGTCCCCCCGAATGAAATGGGATCCATACCCTGTTCGTTGCAGATGAAATTGACATAGGTCGCCGCTTCGATATCGTCACATCCGACCATCGGACCGAAGGCAAAACCGTTTTCGTACTCCAACCCTCCGCCAGCATCACGGTAGCGATCACCTTTGCCCTGAATGGCGGGATGCGTGGGTTCTATCCTGGAAACCCGCCCACACCCTATCGAACAACCGAAACAGGCCTTGTTGCGCACCAGGTTGGCCTTCCCATCGGAAAGCCGCTTCGACAGCATCCTGTCTGAGTTGACTCCCGGCACCCCGGCAAAGGTAACGTCCTGGGCATTGCGGGTCGGCAACGCACCGAAAGCGTTGGTGGTATCCATCATCGGGAGCGTGCCCCGTTTCATCAACTGCCTTCTCACAGAGTGGCCATCCAGTTTCCCGCGGCAGCGACGAACCGCTTCCATGAAACGGGGCGGGTCGCTGACTTCGACACCTTGGCTGCCATGCACCGCCACGGCCTTGATATTTTTCGACCCCATAACCGCCCCCACACCGGAGCGGCCGGCTGCCCGGTCCCTGTCGCAGACGATGCAGGCATACTTCACTTGGTTCTCGCCCGCCCTGCCGATAGAAGCGATGCGTATCTGTGGATCCCCGTGTCTGGCCCGGATACGCTCTTCAGTCGTCCAAACGGATTCACCCCAGACAAATCCCCGGGCGTCGATAAGTTCGGCATCATCGTCCCTGATCATCAGGTAAACGGGATGCGGTGCCCTGCCCTCCAGGATCACCATATCGAAACCGGCAAACTTCAGTTCGGCACCGAAAAAGCCACCGGCATTGGAAGCAGCAATCGCACCGGTCAAGGCACCCTTGGTCACGGCAGACCAGCGCCCGCCCGTGGAGGCCATCGTGCCGGTCATGGGTCCTGTCGCCAGAATCAGCTTGTTTCCGGGTGAAAGCGGATCAACCGCCGGATCGATTTCCTCGGCAAGGTATTTGGTGGCGAGCCCCCGCTGGCCAAGAAAATCCTCCGCCCATTCACGGTTCAATTTCTCGCGAAGAATTCCCAGGCGGGTGAGATCCACCCGCAATACCCAGCCCTGCCAGGACATAGACGCTTCTCCTGCTAATGTATTCATTCACCCGATTGCAACCGGGATCACCCGAGATCAGCGGATCTCATAACCCCCCTCTCCCACCAGGAGGTGGTTGGGGTGCGGGGAAAAACTAATCCGATATATACAATTCTGCCGCTTTCGATACCAGTATCAAGTGTAGAGAAAAAATTCCCTGGACTCCTCGATCCAGCCAGACTCATCAGGACCGGCCAATGCCTCCAGGTCTCCCGGCAGAGCGTCCGGATCATCCACCCACTCGCGCAGCAGTTCCGAGCCGTTGATCAGGTCTATGGGCAGCCTGTCATGCTCATATTCATAGGGGAAATCACGCCAGAGTTCATAATCCGGTCGCAGCACGCGCAGGGCCTTGAAGACCAGGGCGGTCAGACGCCAGGGTCTGAAAAATTCATGGCCGTAGGCGCCGTCCTCCACATGGATCTGCAGTCCGGCACAAAGTGTATCGACATGTTTGTGGAAGGTCGGTTGGAACCAGCATTCCCTAAGGCGGCAACCCTCCAGCCAGTGCGGTGCCAACTTCTCCATCGTTGCCAGCAAGGCACGCGGATCGAGATCCGGTGCCCCCAGAATTTCAAGAGGCCTGGTCGTACCTCGCCCCTCCGACAGCGTCGTTCCCTCCAGCATAACGGTACCCGGGTAGCAGCGCGCCATCCAGAGATTGGGGGCGTTGGGGCTTGGGTTCACCCAGTTCCGCTCACCCAGAGGCCAACCGAACCCAGGGCCTTTTGCCGGCAACCAGCCCTCCATTTCGATAACCCGGTAGTCGATATCCAGTTCCAGGGACCCGACGAACCAGCGTCCCAGTTCTCCCAAAGTCAGTCCGTGTCGCATGGGCAGCGAACCCGCACCCACGAAGCTTTCCCAGCCCTGTCTGAGCCTCAGGCCCTCCACCGGACGACCCACGGGGTTGGGACGGTCCAGCACCCAGACCGCTTTGGCTTGCTCCGCGGCAGCCTCGAGCATGTAGCGCAGCGTGGTAATGAAGGTATAGATCCGGCAGCCCAGATCCTGCAGATCCACCAGCAGCACATCGAAGCTGTCCATCATCTCCGGCGTGGGTCTGCGCACCTCCCCGTACAGACTGAAAACAGGTATACCGTGAACGGTGTCTCTGTAGTCGTCAGATTCCACCATGTTGTCCTGTTTATCGCCACGCAGGCCATGCTGGGGCCCGAATGCCGCGGTCATGCGAATATCGGCCAGTGACGAAAGGGCGTCCAGGGCATGGGTGAGATTCGGTGTCACCGAAGGCGGATGGGCCAGCAGCGCAACCCGCCTGCCTTTCAGCGATCGGCACAGTACCGGGTCTTCGACCAGTCGATCCAGGCCGGATTTCATGATATTTGCGTCCCGGACACGGAAGCCTCCCTCGTCATTGTGAATCTGAAACTGTTCTATGATAGCAGTCAGGGTGCCTGGGCAGCGGCACTCCTCGACAATCTTTCGTGTTTACCCTGGGGGCACCCTTATCATTGGTCCTTAGCGCATACGAATACGAATAAGATGCCATGTTTTAGCCGTATCGTTTATCCGGAAGGTTAATGAGAGAAAAAATCAGTCACCTCCTGGTTATGCTGTTGGGCATTGGCCTAATGGCCGCCGGGAGTGCGGTTTTCCCCCAAGTTGCATTTGCCGATTTGGATACTCCCCCGAGAACCATCTACCTGGTAAATCACGGCTGGCATGCCGGCATCGTCATGCGACGCAGTGATATACCAAGGGGTGTTTGGCCAGAGCACAAGGATTTTCCGGATTCAAAATATCTGGAGGTGGGCTGGGGCGACAGCACTTTTTACCAAACCCCGGAGCCGGATTTATTTATCGCGCTGCAGGCCGGTCTGACCCCCACGGAGAGCGTGCTGCACATCGTCGGGTTCAACAACCCGGTCACCCGTTACTTCCCATACAGCGAAGTGGTGGAGATTCAACTTTCGGACACAGGATTCGAGCGGTTGTGCAGGTATTTCAATGACAGCCACCTGAGAGACAAGACGGGAAAAACGTTAGCTCTCGGACCCGGTCTCTACGGAAAAAGCAGGTTCTATCGTTCCAACGAAGGGTACCACTTGTTCAACAACAGCAACCACTGGACCGCAAGGGCCTTGCAGACAGCGGGATGCCGGAGTGTATCTGAATCTGTATTGACAGTGGATCAGCTTATGAAAAAAAGCCTTCAATGCGGCATACGCATTCAATCAGGGAAAAATGGGTGAGGTGGAAAGGTGTCTGATCGCCCGGGTAACGCAGCTCAGGTTACCTGGGTCGCGCAGCAATGAAGCTAATACCGGGAAACCTGCTCCACACCGGAAGACCCGGTGAATCCCTGGCTCGCAATCACATTGGATTTTTCCGGAGGGGTGATGGAGATAAATACAAAGGACAGAACGAACATGGTGATACCGACAGCAATTCGTAGCATTTTCGCACCCCGGATTCTTGACGTTCATACCCTTTGGCGTCAAAAACCGGGGAAACTTGAGAATACCTATCTGTCCGTAAGTTTTATCTCTATTCGCCGGTTGCGCTGAAAAGCCTCCGCCGATTCTTCCGTATCGACCGGATGAAACTGAGCGAAACCCGTGGCCGCAAGGCGCTGCTGGGGAATGCCCTGCTGGGCCAGATAGCGCACGACCGATACGGCCCGGGCAGTGGACAATTCCCAGTTCGAAGGAAATCGTTCGGTGTTTATTGGCCTGCGGTCGGTATGGCCGTCCACCCTGAGAATCCAGCTGACGTCCGCGGGGATCCTGCTGGAAACCTCGCGCAGTGTGACTGCAAGCTTCGACAGTTCCTGCTTGCCCTTCTCACCAAGGGAGTCGGATCCGGAAGCAAAAAGCAGCTCGGATGGAAAAACGAACCTGTCTCCCACAACGCGAATGTTCGGATTTTCAGCGAGCACCTCCCTTAGCCTGCCGAAGAATTCGGATCGATACTCTTCCAGCTCATTGACCCTTTGTGCCAACAGGGTATTCAGGCGGCTGCCAAGATCCGTCAGTTGGACCTCCTGTTCGCTATTCTTCTGCTCAGCCAGCTGCAAGGCCTGGCTGATGATCTTCAGCTGCTCCCTGAGTGCTTCGATGCGCTTCGTCAGCAATTCCACCTGGACCTGGGCACTGGCCGAGAGCTGCTTTTCCTGTTCCAGGGCTTCGTTGCCCAGGGCAACCAGGCCGAACAGCTCCTCGATGCGAATATCCTTGCCGGCCAGTTGTTCCTGGGACAGGAGCGTGCGCTCTTCCTCTTCCGCCAACCTGGCCTGGAGTGACTTGGTGCGATCCCGGAGCAGCCCTATCTGCCCCTCCTTCCCGGTCAGGGACGACGACAAGGCACCAACCTCCCGCTCCAGTTCCTCCCTGAGTTTGCGCAGCGCCCCGATATCCTGTTGAAGGGATATGATGGTGCGCAGCTGAAGTTCGATCTTCTCCTTGTCCGCCTGGGTAATCGTTGACAGTTCCTCCACCTGCCCCATCAGATCGAATCTTGCTTCCAGACTGCTGCTGTACTCCTCGGAGAGCGTCCGTATTTTACCGTCCAGTTCCCGGTTCCTGGTCTGCGCCAGACCCAGAAGGCTGGAGATTTCGGACAGGCGCACATTGAGATCTTCCAGTTCCTGATCCTGGCTTGAGACCATTTCCGAAAGAAAAACCTGGGCCAGGGTGAAAATCAGCAGTGTGAAGATCACCAGCATCAACAACGCGGACAGGGCATCCACATACCCTGGCCAGATATTTATTGGGGTACGGATGCGGCGGGAACTGGCTAGCATAGTCTCAACAGGCCCCGGTTCAGCCCTGTTCCGGGCCCTTCATCTCGAGCTGATCGCGAAGTGCCTTGTTTTCTCGGATCAACTCACTCACCAGCCGGGTCAATTCGTTTTTCTGGGCATCAACGCCGCTCATCTGGGCCTCTTCCAGGGATGCCGGCGCATCGATCAGGTGGGTCACACCGGACAGCCACTCCTCCAGCCCATCGTAGAAGCGATTCTGGGCATGGCCTGCCTGGATATCGAGAAATCCAAGCACCAGGGACCCCCCAAGCCCGAAAAGGGAAGAGCTGAATGCCGTGCCCATTCCCGACAGGGGTCCCATGAGACCGGCCTTGAGTTCGCTGAAGACCTTGGCAAAATCCCGGTTTCCCAGCTCCAGCCCGCCGATTACCGTGCCAACCGCATCTATAGTGCCCAATAAACCCCAGAAGGTTCCCAAAAGGCCCAGAAACACCAGCAGTCCTATCATGTAGCGGGAGATCTCCCGGGATTCGTCAAGCCGGCTGCGAATGCCGTCGAGCACCGTACGCAGCGACAGGGCGGACATGGTAAACCTGTCGTGCTTGACGTGGCTGTCCAGGTTCTTGGCCAGGGGCTTCAGGAGCCGCGGCTCCTGGGCAACCGACAGTCCGGTCTGGCCTGTGCGGAACACCTTGATCCACTCCAGTTCCGGTTTCAGGATGAGCACCTGCCGGAAGGTGATGATCACACCTATCAGCAGTACACAAAAGATCAGAAGATTGAAGACCCAGTTGGCGAAAAAGGCGCCTTTGAGAGGCTCGTACAGAAGTCCACAAACAGCTGTCACGACTCCCAGATAGACCACCATCCAGAAAATTGTGTGTCTTGGGTTACTCATGAATCGGTTCCGGGCCGGGTTACTTATTCGGTGAAACATACCACAGCTGAGTTCTGTCGACACGCGACCCCGATCATCCTGTATGCGTTGCATGCCTGTCTGATGGATAATCCGTTCCATGTCACGCCTGCTCTGTTTGCTCATCCTGCTGTGGCCGGTGCTCTCGGCCGGTGTCGAGTCCGTGGGCCGCCGCGTGGAATATTCAGACCAGGTGAGAAACGGTGACAGATTCATGCAGATCCGGCTGCTGGGTTCGCTGCTCCTGAGTGGATCTCCTGATCTGTCTGAATTGTCGGGGCTGACCTGGGACGAGGATGAGGAAATTCTCTATGCGGTGACGGATCGCGGGCTGTTGCTGCATCTGCGGCCGGTGATTCGGAACGACCGACTCAGGGACCTGTTGCTCCTGGCAAGATACCCTCTACTCGACCGCCTGGGTAAACCGCTGAAAGGGCATTGGCGGGACTCAGAAGGACTGGCAATCGAAAACGGCGATAATGGGATAAAGGGTGACAGTCGGCTCATCATCTCCTTCGAAAGACACAATCGCATTACCCGCTACACCCCTTCCGGGCAATATTCCGGTACCGTGACACTGCCGAAGGGGCTGGAAGATCCAAACATATACCCCGCCTTCAACGAAGGTCTGGAATCGGTGACGCTCCACCCGGTATATGGGCCGATCAGCGGCCCCGAAAAAGCCGTTGATAACCGGCAGATCATCCTTTTCAGCGGATCCGGCAAAAAATGGGCCTATGAATCCTTCGAGCCCGATGGGGGGGTTGTGGCCCTGGAGACCCTGCCCAACGGAGACATCCTGGTGATGGAGCGGTCGTTCAGCTTTCCCTTATCGCCCATGGTGATCAGCCTGTCACGGTTCAGTCCCGGGGCCGATACCCCGGATTCGGGGGTCAACAGCGTCCTGCTTGCCAGATTCGACAGCACGGAAGGCTGGAGAACCCAGAACTTCGAAGGTCTCACCCGGCACCGGGGCAACCGTTTCTTCATGGTCAGTGACGATGCGGGATACAGTTTGTTCGAGACCCAACTGATCTACTTCGAGATTCTGAAGTAGCCGGAAGTACCTCCACTCGATGGGCATCCGCATAGTGTTAACAGGCCCTAGCGTTTACAATCCCCCGATTATCAACGGCCGGGGCGGATCCGGCCATGCCCTTTATGGAGTGTTTCGTGGAAGAAAAGAAGGTCGATGTCGCCATTATCGGCGCGGGCAGCGCGGGTCTCTTTGCGCTGGGAAAGGTACGCCCCTCCGGCAAGCAATTCGTGCTGATCAACGGCGGGGAGCTCGGAACGACCTGCGCCCGGGTTGGCTGCATGCCGTCCAAGGCCATGATCCAGGTGGCAGAGGACTTCCATCGCCGCAGCATCCTCGGACGCTATGGTGTGGAGGGGCATGAGAAGCTGACCCTCGATACCGTGGAGGCGATGGAACACATCCAAGACCTGCGGGACACTTTTGTTGATCGCGTTCTTTCAAACAGTACCGACAACCTGGATGCCGAGCATTTCATCGAGGGATACGCCCGCTTCGTGGACCCGAACACGCTGGAAGTGGAAGGCCGGATCATCAAGGCGGATAAAATCATCATCGCCTCCGGTTCCCGACCCGTCATCCCCGCGCCCTGGATGGCATTCCGCGACCGCATCGTCACCACCGACGACGTATTCGAACTGGAAAGTCTGCCTGAATCCATGGCGGTGATCGGGCTGGGCGTCATCGGCCTGGAGATCGGCCAGTCTCTGGCGCGCATGGGCGTGACGGTCACCGGCTTCGATATGCTCGATACCATAGCGGGGTTGGACGACCCCGAGGTTGCGAAGGCAGCCCTGGATATCCTGGGCAAGGAGTTTCCCATTCACCTGGGTAATGCCGCCGAGATCACCGAGGAAGGCGGACAGCTGCGGGTTACCGCCGGAGACCAGTCGGTGCTGGTGGATAAGGTGCTGGCCAGCCTGGGCCGCCGCCCCAACCTGGACAATATGGCCATAGAGAATGCAGGCATCGAGATGGACTCGCGCGGTATTCCTGTATACGACCGCAACACCATGCAGCTGGGCGACAGCCCGATCTTCATCGCCGGAGACGTCAACGGTGAACGTCCCCTGCTTCACGAGGCGGGAGACGAGGGCCGCATCGCCGGCCACAATGCCACCAGCAATGAGATCACTGCCTTCCGGCGCAAGGTCCCTCTGTCAATCAACTTCTGCGATCCCAATATCTGTCACGTCGGTGCCACCTGGTCGGAACTGGATCAGGAAACCGCCGTCATCGGTGAGATCCGCATGGCACCTGTGGGCCGCGCCCTGATCATGGGCAAGAACAAGGGCATCATCAGGGTCTACGCGGACAAGCAAAGCGGCAAACTGCTGGGCTCAGAGATGATCTGCCCCAAAGGAGAGAACCTTGCCCACCTGCTGGCCTGGTGTATTCAAAAGGGCATGACCGTTGGGGAGATGTTGCAGATGCCCTTCTACCACCCGGTGATCGAGGAGGCCCTGCAGGCTGCTTTGTATGACTGTTACGCCAAGCTGGACAAGAAAAACGAGGGTCCGATCACGGAGTTGGTGGTAATGGAATGAAACCATAGGATTTATATGTGGAACCGCTAGATGAGCGGCAAGTAAGTGGATATGGATTTACAAGACACGCTGTAAATACATCCCTGTAAGCTCGACTGCGGCATCCCTGCCGCAGACGGTCTTTCCAATCCATAACCACTTACTTCCAAATCAATCAGTAGCGGCTTTACTCGCTTGGATACTGTTTTACACCGGCTTCAACATAATCTTCGTCCAATAATTCACCAATTAAGGCTTTAATTCCATGGCCCAATACATCTATACCATGAGCCGTGTCGGCAAGATTGTCCCGCCTAAGCGGGTCATTCTTCGAGACATCTCCCTCTCCTTCTTTCCCGGTGCCAAGATCGGTGTGCTGGGTCTCAACGGTTCGGGCAAGTCCAGCCTGCTGCGCATCATGGCCGGCATCGACACCGAGATCGAGGGTGAAGCCAGGCCCCAGCCGGGCATCCACGTCGGTTTTCTTCCCCAGGAGCCCCAGCTGGATCCTACCAAGGATGTGCGGGGCAATGTGGAAGAGGCCCTGAAGGAGGTCAAGGAGGCATTGACCGAGTTGGAGAAGATCTACGAGGCCTATGCGGAACCCGATGCCGATTTCGACGCCCTGGCGGCGAAGCAGGCAAAACTGGAAGATCTGATCCAGACCAATGACGGGCACAACCTGGATCGGACCCTGGAGATAGCCGCCGACGCCCTGCGCCTGCCGCCTTGGGATGCGGACGTCACCAAGCTCTCCGGTGGCGAACGGCGCCGGGTGGCCCTGTGCAGGCTGCTTCTGGAAAAACCGGACATGCTCCTGCTGGACGAGCCTACCAACCATCTGGATGCGGAATCCGTGGCCTGGCTGGAGCGATTTCTGCATGATTACCCGGGCACCGTGGTGGCAGTTACCCACGACCGCTATTTTCTGGACAACGTGGCTGGCTGGATCCTGGAATTGGACCGCGGCTACGGAATTCCCTGGGAGGGCAATTATTCTTCCTGGCTGGAGCAGAAGGAACAGCGCCTGGAAAAGGAGCAGAAACAGGAAGCAGCCCGGATCAAGACCATGAAACAGGAGCTGGAATGGGTACGCTCCAACCCCAAGGGGCGGCATGCAAAGAGCAAGGCGCGGCTGCAGCGCTTCGATGAGCTGCAGAGCCAGGAATTTCAGAAACGCAATGAAACAAACGAGATCTACATCCCCCCGGGGGAGCGACTGGGTGAGTTGGTCATCGAAGCCAAGGGGTTGAAAAAATCCTTCGGGGAACAGCTGCTGTACGAGGATCTCAGCTTCAACCTGCCCCAAGGGGGCATCGTCGGCATCATTGGTCCGAACGGAGCGGGAAAAACCACCCTGTTCCGTATGATCATCGGTGAAGAGCAGCCGGACGCCGGGGAGATGCGTATTGGTGAGACAGTGCAGGTCGCCTACGTAGACCAGTCCCGTGATGCCCTCGATAACAGCAAGACTGCTTGGGAGGATATCTCCGGAGGAAAGGATCTAATCACCATCGGCCGGCATGAGTTGAACTCCAGGGCCTGGCTGAGTCGCTTCAATTTCAAGGGCTCGGATCAGCAGAAACGGGTGGGCGATCTCTCCGGCGGCGAGCGCAATCGCCTGCACCTGGCCAAGCTGTTACAGAGCGGCGGCAACCTGCTGCTGCTCGATGAGCCCACCAACGACCTGGACGTCGAAACCCTGCGCGCCCTGGAAGAGGCGCTGCTGGCTTTCCCCGGCTGCGTGGTGGCTATCTCCCATGACCGTTGGTTCCTGGACCGCATCGCCACCCATATCCTGGCATTCGAAGGCGAGTCCCAGACTGTCTGGTTCGAAGGTAACTACGCGGACTACGAAGCGGACCGCAAACGGCGCCTGGGTGCCGAGGCGGACCAGCCGCATCGAATTCACTACAAGCGGCTGGATCGTTGAGGACCAATTGAATTCACCAGACAGTCTTGTATTACGCATCGAGGCCCTTGTCGAACGCCTGGAGGGCTTTTTTGCGCATGAAAAGAAGGAACCGGATTGGGATCACATCGCCTACCGTTGGCGAAAGGGCGCTGGTCTGCAGCCGGTGTTGCACCCGCATCGGATTATTCTGGACGACCTGCTTTGCATTGACCGACAGAAGGCTGAGATCAGCAGGAACACGCGACAGTTCGTCGGTGGACGCAGCGCCAACAACGTACTGTTATGGGGCTCCCGCGGCACCGGAAAATCCTCTCTGATAAAGGCCATCCTCACCGAATATGCCGATCGTGGACTGCGCCTCATCGAGGTGGAAAAAGAGAATCTGATCGATCTCTCGGATATTGTCGAACAGTTGTTCGAGCGCCCCGAACGCTTCGTCCTGTTCTGCGACGATCTCTCATTCGAGGCCGATGATGCCAGCTATAAGTCACTCAAGGCAGTGCTGGACGGCTCCATCGCCGCGCCGCCGGAAAATGTCTTGATCTATGCCACGTCCAATCGCCGCCATCTGCTTCCGGAATACCGGCAGGAGAACCTGGATACCCGAGTGGTACAGGGTGAAATACACCATGGCGAAGGGGTCGAAGAGAAGATTTCCCTATCGGAGCGATTCGGTCTGTGGCTTTCCTTCTACCCCTACAGCCAGGAGGCGTATCTGCGAATCACCGATCATTGGCTGGAAAAGCTGGGGGCCTCTACCACTGCGGACGGAGACATCAGAACCGCGGCCCTGCAGTGGGCCCTCAAAAGGGGATCCCGGAGCGGCCGGGTGGCCTGGCAGTTTGCACGGGATCAGGCGGGTAGAATGCACACAGAGGCCGACTGATGCATAGGATCCGCTCTATCCCACCCCCAACGCGGTGAATTCGAACTTGCGGCCGTCGAAAAGCCCCCTGTCGCTCAGCTTCAACTCCGGAATAACCAGCAGCGCCATAAAGGAAAGCGTCATAAAGGGAGCGGACAATTGCGATCCAAGCACCTTTGCTTGGCGATCCAGACCGGCGTAGGCGCTGCCCACCAGATCCCCATCGGCGTCGCTCATGATGCCGGCGATAGGCAGGGGCAGAATATCCAGCCTGTCCCCCTCCACCACTGCAATCCCGCCCCTTTCGTCAATGACGGCATTGACTGCACGGCACATTGACTCAAAATCCGCCCCCACGGCAATGATGTTGTGGGAATCGTGGGCCACACTGGATGCGATGGCACCCCGCTTCAGGCCGAAGCCCTGGATAAACCCCAGCGCGGGGGCCACCGGTTGGTAGCGGTTGACCACACACACCGGCAGTATGTCCCGTATGGTATCCGGGACGATCACACCCTTCTCCTCACTCGGTCTAAGCAGGCGCTCCCGGGTGACCAGAGACCCGTTTTCCACCCCGATAACCCGTATCTGGTCGCCCGCGCTTTCCACCTGAAGGTCTTCCGCTGCAATCCTGCGGGCCTTGAAAAGGTTGACCGGTTCCACCTTGACCGGTTTCAACAGGGTTTGGCCGTTCTTCGAGACGAGTGCTCCCGACAACCACACCCGGGTAGGCCGAAAGCTTTGCAGATCGGCCAACTCCACCGCATCCATGGCATCCCCCGGGCGAAGCCGGCCCAAGGGCAGCCTGTAGTGGTCTATCGGGTTGATGCAGGCACACCGCAGGACATCGAACACCGAATGCCCCTTCGCCACCGCCCGCGCGGCCATCCCGTTGATGTGACCGCGCAGCAGATCGTCCGGGTGCTTGTCGTCGCTGCACAGCATCACCTCCCCGTTCGCCTCGGAAATCAGGGGGTGCAACGTATCGAAGTTCCTGGCCGCAGACCCCTCACGAATCAGCACCGACATGCCTGCCGCGATCTTGTCCCGCGCCTCTTCCAGAGATGTGCATTCATGATCGGTGGTGATGCCCGCACCTACATAGGCCGCCGCCGCATCCCCTTTGAGTCCGGGCGCATGACCGTCTACCGGATAACCGAGCCGGGATGCCAACTCGATTTTGGCCATGACTGCCTTATCCCGGGCCAACACCCCGGGAAAATTCATCATCTCCGAAAGGCAGCACACCTCCGGCTCTTCCAACAGGGTCCGGATTTCGTCCAATCCAAGGTTGCCCTCGGCGGTCTCAAAAGGCGTGGCAGGGACACAGGAGGGTGCGCCGAAAAAGGCGTGAAAAGGGGTCTCCCGGGCATTGTGAAGCATGAATTTCACCCCATCCACCCCCAGCACGTTGGCAATCTCGTGGGGGTCTGAAACCACCGCGATGGTGCCATGGCGCAGCGCGATCCTACCGAACTCCGCCGGCGGCAGCATGGCGCTTTCGATATGGACGTGGGCATCGATGAAACCGGGGACCAGATAGCCCAATCCCCCCTGCTCCGCCCCGGTCTCCCGGAGTTCGGAAATGCGTCCTTCCCTCCAGACCACTTCGGCCCGGAATATCCGCTCCTCCGGGAGCGAAACGTAGTTGACCTGTCGCATTCCGCTTCGAGTCTGGTTCATTTAGGGTTTCCCGGTCGGTTTGGACAAACCTTGATTCTTAGTATCGTGGGGATTATAACAACCGGCTTCCAGCGAATCATTTGCCGCGAACCGGCGACAGATTTCCCAGCAATCTTACATCAACCATGAGGCTCTCCATGAATCCAAGGATGCGCTCGTTAATCCGATCATTGGTCCTGACCCTGTTTTTTCTGATCATCACCCCCGCCGCGCTGGCCGCCGACAAGGGGCTGACCTTCGGCATGCTGCTGGTGGGG
>JAQYVO010000141.1 GCA_030145425.1 Chromatiales bacterium
GAATGTTGCCCCCCTGTAGGGCCGAATTCATTCGGCCAAATACAGCCTATTGGTCGAATAAATTCGACCCTACAACCGGGGGATGATCCAAAAAACAAATTCTCCGGTTTCACCTATAATTGACCTACCTGTCCAAACGGGAAAACCCCGCCGTCACCGTCAGGGAGGGCTCGCTGGCGATGCTGACGCCTATCGACTGCCGACTGCTGATCAAGCCATTGTCGCCGATATTCCGGGTGCTGCTGGTGTGCCTGCTGATCAATGCGGCAGACTGCTTGGCGGCCGACGATACATCCCCTGTACCGCATTCGGCTGGACCCGTTGCGGATTTTGAAGGGCTGAGTTTTGTCGGCCCCTACGGAATCGAAGGCGAAGATGATCCCGGTGAGGACACTTTCACTTTCGAAGACGGCCTTTTCACATCCAAAACCTGCCTCCAATGGGGTTTTCCACCTACCCCCTACTGGACGAGGCGCACCTCTGACGGCCTTCATTTTCTCGTTGAACTGGAGAGCCCGGAGCATGGAACCATGTATTACGAAGGGGTTTTTGACGGCCGGGAAATGAATGCCAGGGCTTTATGGAAAAAGGAACGCTGGTACAGAACCATAGAACGAACCTACGTTTTCAAGGGCCGGCTTCAAGGGTCCCCAGAGTAAATGCATAAATTCCAGTCAGTAAAGAAATATCTGATCTACCCGTCATTCCGGACGGAGCGAAGCGCAGATCCGGAATCCATCTTTGAAACTGGATCCCGGCCTTCGCCGGGATGACGGTGGCTTTTGGAATGCATTTTACCCAGAATGTCGATTTACCCCTGTAGGGCCGAATTCATTCGGCCAGGAGCGGGATCGTGGGCAATCCGATGGTCGAATAAATTCGACCCTACAACTTTCCCAAAACCACGTCATCCCGGCGAAGGCCGGGATGACTGAGGAGTTGCTGATAATGGGAGTTGATACGGTGGTTCAACAAAAACAGCGAAGCAGAATACGATGGAGCCGCATGCTGATCGTTGTGGTCGCACTGATCGGTCTGTACGCGGCGGGTCAGCTACTTGGAAATGCCATCATCGGAGGGTTCGACCTGCACTTGCGTGTGCAGAATGAACCCATGATCCACCGGTTGATCATGACCTCGATGGGCATCTATCTCTTCCTTATGGCAATACCCTTCATGCCGGGCGTGGAAGTCGGGCTCAGCATGATCCTGTTCTTCGGTTCGGATGTCTGCCTGCTGGTATACCTGAGTACAGTGACAGCCCTGACAATCTCCTTTGTCATGGGCCGCATCGTACCCGCTCGATACTGTATGCACGCATTCGGCTTCTTTGGTCTGCACCGGGCGGAGGACCTGGTACAACGCCTGGCCCCACTGGGTACCGATGAACGCCTGTCCCTGCTGCTGCAGAATGCCCCTTCCGGAATCGTACCGTTTCTGCTGCGGCACCGTTACCTGGCACTCGCCGTATTGTTCAACCTACCTGGCAACATGCTGATCGGAGGTGGCGGCGGGATCGCGCTTATTGCAGGCATGTCGGGGCTTTACCGGTCAACCAGCTACATCATCACCGTCATACTGGCGGTCGCCCCGGTGCCTCTGATCATATCGTTTACGGAGATGGGATTTTTATCCTGATCCTGATTTCAGCCAGCCGGCCGTACGGATAGTAATGCGGCACTTCCTCTGATTGTAGGGCCGAATTCATTCGGCCAACCACAACCGATGGTCGAATGAATTCGACCCTACAACTTCCCCGAAACCACGTCATCCCGGCGAGAAACCACGTCATCCCGGCGAGAAACCACGTCATCCCGGCGAAGGCCGGGATCCAGGAAAGCGGCCATCATTGGCAGTTCTGGATCCCGGCCTTCGCCGGGATGACGGAGGGGCTGAATCTATTCGAAGATATTGCGTTATCCCCGTAGGGCCGAATTCATTCGGCCAAAAGCAGGGTCGAGGGAATACATTGGTCGAATAAATTCGACCCTACTCTTCTCAATATCTCACATAATAAGGAATGACCATCAGAACAACGCCAATGGCGATCAAAAGATACACGTTGGAAACAAAGTAGGGAAAAATAAACAGCGCCACCCCAACGGCAAACGGGACGATGACACGCTGCCTGGATCCATAGACGAAGAAACCCAGGCCAATTGCGCCGAACAACATAGTCCAGATTAATGTGGAAGGATCGTTCATCTCACTTACTCAGCCAAGAGGCCTGTAGGGTTGACGATAATTTATTGGTCGAATAAATTCGACCCTACAAGAAACCACGTCATCCCGGCAGAGGCTTTGATTGTAGGGCCGAATTCATTCGGCCAGAATCACCCGCAATCAAGCCAGTTTTCTTACAGGCTCCCGCTCGCTACCCTCGCCGTTATACAAATGCAGCAACTTAAGCGCCTCCTCCCCCGAGACCGGCTTGCTGACCAGGTAGCCCTGAATCTCGTCGCAACCCAGGCCATGCAGGAAAGACCGCTGCGGACTGGTCTCGACGCCCTCGGCGACGATGCGAAGGCTCATGCTGTGCGCCATCGCGATAATGGCGGTGATGATCGTTTCATCCTGCGCATCCGGGACAGTGTCAGACAGGAAAGATCGGTCGATCTTCAGGGTGTTCAGGGGCAGGTTCTTTAAATACGCCAGTGACGAGTAACCTGTCCCGAAGTCATCGAGGGCCAGTTCCATGCCGGCGGCCGTCAGTTCATGCAGCGTTGCCACCGCTGATTCGAAGTTCTCCATCAGCACGGATTCGGTAATCTCCAGCTCCAGCAGGGCGGGTGCGAGTGCAACCTCTTCCACCGTCTTAATGATCTTTTCATAGAAGTTGCGCTGGCGGAACTGCAACGCGGAAAGGTTGACCGCAACCCGGATGCCCTCAAATCCCGCCGCTTCCCAGTTCAGGGCCTCGTAGCAGGCGGTTCTCAGCACCCAATCACCGATCTCGTTGATCAACCCGGTACGTTCCGCTATCGGAATAAAATCCACCGGCGAGACGAATCCCAATTTCTCATTTTTCCAGCGCACCAATGCCTCCATGCTGGTTATCTTTCCGGTATTGAGATCGACCTTCGGCTGGTAGTTGAGATACAGCTCCCCATACTCCAGTGCATGGTGAAGCTGGCTCTCGAACCAGAGTTTCTTATAGGATTCCTGATTCAGGTCGGTGGAGTAAAAAGCAAAATTATTGCGTCCAAGACGCTGCTTCGCACTGTGGCGTGCGGCATTGGCGTTCCGGAGCAGGGAGTCTGCGTTATCGCCGTCGTGGGGAAACATGCTGATTCCCGCGCTGCAGCTGATGAATATCTCATGGCCCTCGATCTCCAGGGACACCGACATGCTGTCGAGGATACGCTTGACGATCCAGGTCACCATTTCGGTATCTTTCAGGTCCGTGAGCAGAATGGCAAATTCATCCGCGCTGGTTCTCGACAAGGTGGTTGGCGATGCATCATCGTCCAGGAGCAGCACCATGTCCGTGTCCCGAAGAATCACATTGAGCCGCTCGGCAGCCTTTTTCAGCAGCTTGTCCCCGACCACAAAACCCAGCGCGTCGTTGATGCGCTGGAACATGTCGATGTTGATGACGACAATCGCGGCAAACAGATCATTGCGCTGACCCCGCGACAATGCCTGGCTGACCCGATCATAGAACAACAACCGGTTGGGCAGCCCGGTCACCAGGTCGCGGCCGCTGTCCTTATCCGGCTCATCCAGGCTGTAGGAGAGCTGCGCCTCCA
>JAQYVO010000156.1 GCA_030145425.1 Chromatiales bacterium
GACGATATGGCTGCGGGCGTTCTACGCGTCGCCCATCGCATGCGGGTTGATGTGCCGGCGCAGCTGTCCGTCGCCGGCTTCGACGATATTGCGCTTGCCCGGATGGTTCATCCTGCCCTGACAACCGTAAGACAGCCACTAACTGAAATGGCACAACGGGCGGCGGCGGCATTGATCGAGGGCAGGTGCGGCGAGGCATCCGAAAATGGCCCCGAAATCGTGCCAGCAACTCTGCAGATTCGCGAGTCGACCGGACCTGCGCCCGCGTAGGTATGAATTGCTCAGCGAATGAAGCGGATACTGTCCAGGTAAACGGTAACGGGCGTGCTGCGCCCCGTCAGGGCCAGGAAAAACCCCGTTTTGATGCTGGAAAGGTCGAGATTTTTCAGCGGAACGCTGTAGCGCTGCCACTCCCGCGTCAGTTCGACACCCTCGACTTTCATGATGCCTGAGTCGGGGTGCGCCCTGTCCTCTTCCAGCAATCCGACACCAAAACTGATTTTCTCGCCGCCGTATTCGCCCCGCGCCCAGAATTCCAGTTCGCTTGCGCCGCCGAGATCGAAGCCACCTTCCTGATCGCCCCAATTGTTCGCCGGGTGCTGCCAGGCAACGCCGACCCAGTTGAATCGACCCTCGTAGCGCATCTTGATACTGGCATGACCCGCGTGCACTTCCTCGGTATTTTCACCGTCGAGCGTCAGGGTGTCGGTGGATCCCATCCAGCCAGATGGAACCCATGGCATGTCCTTAAAACTGTCCTCGTAGACGGATACCGGCAAGCGCATGCGCGGCTCGCCCTTTACCAGCAGCGGTACGTTGGCCGTCGCCGCGTTGCCGGCCTCGTCGTAAGCATAAAGAAATACTCTGTAGGCTCCGGGCTCTTCCGGCATGCGCACCATGGCGCCATCAGCAGAACTTTCGATAATAGCGCCTTCGATGTCAGGCAACGTGGGCCGGAAATCGCCGCCGGTTGCATAGTCTCCGGACTCCGGCCGCAACACCCAACGTACATCGAGCGAACCACCTTCAGGGTCTGCAGCGCCAGTGTGTACCTGCACTTCGGTACCCGGATCCACCTGCGCGTTACCCTCGATGACCAGCCGCTCGACCGTGGGTGCGAGATCAGCCGGCGGATCGCCGGACCAGAGTTCGGTCATGACATCCACCGCAGCTGTACGTGCCCCATCTTCCAGAAACATGCCGAACCAGGTTTCGGTGCTCTCCATCTTGTGACCCCAGAGAAAGGCGTAGGACCCGAGCGCTGTTCCTGGTGCCTGAATGATGCCCTTGTTGTAGCTTTCGCGATAGAAATTGGCCTTCTCGTTACTGGTCTGTTCGTACGGAGCACCCCACTCGGTCTTGGGCATCTCCCAGGGGCCCATTGGTCCGAATTCCGTGAGCACAAACGGCTTGGTCGCGCCACCATCGCGGAGAAACTCCGGAATAACCTGCGCACCGCCGTAGGCGTTGACTCCGTGAATGTCGATCGCAGGGCTCTTGTGATGCAGAAATTCGATTCGCCCTCCGTGGGCGAAGGCAGTGGCGGTCATTGTCGGATGGTTTGGGTCAAGTTCTTTGACCATTGCAGCAACGTCATTGACGGCGCTCCAGACGACCGGGTTATCGCCGTCACCCAATCCTTCCGCCTCGTTGCCAATGCCCCATAACAGGAGCGCTGGATGGTCCTTGTACTTCAGGACCATCTCTCGTGCTTGCTCAAGTTGCGCCGTGACCTGCGCCTGGTCGTTGTAGTCGAACCCGTGCCGCTCGTGGCCCAGCCATATGCCAACCGTTACCGTCAGCCCAAGGGCATGCGCATCGTCGAGCAATGTGCCGACATCGCCGCCCCAGGTGCGTACCGAGTTGCCGCCCGCAGCGGCCAATTGAAGCAGAGACCCGTCACCACCCGCGCCGCGGATAAGGTAGGGCTCACCGCCGCGCAGAAGTTGCCAGCCGGAATCCGTCTTCTGCAGTTCTACCGGAACGGCATCCGCCATTGCCGTCGACCACATAAGCAAAAGCCCTGCAAGTAACAGGGCCTTCGCGCATATCCACTTGGACATTCAATTCCTCAAACGGTCAGCCTGTAATCACCGAGATCACACCATCATTGTAGAGCGGCGGATTCGCAGGCAGATAATTGTATCCCCACTCCAACAGCAGCGAAAGGACCAGGATCGGGTCACCCTCGACGAGCCGCATGAAGCTCGTGGCATCGGTGCGGAAAAGAATATCTGCGGTCAGCTCACTGAGCCCAACTGGAAACGGGACCGGCTCGCCATCGGGGCTCGCGCCGGGGCAACAGGTGAACACGGTCACGGACCCGAAGAAATTATCGAGCACCGAGCGGTAAGCCTTGAGCGCCTGCGCCCGGGTTTGTTCATCCTTGGACAGCACATTGCTGTTAGCATCGAACAGCTCGTGCAGGGCAACTGCCGTATAAAACTGGTTCTCGCCGGACGGCCGTCTGGCCAACGCCGTAGCCCAGAAATAGAAGCGTGCTTTCGCCCCGGTCGGCCCGGGAGGGATTGAGTTGAACAGCTCGAACTTGTTCTCGGCGCCCGGGTTGTTGATGTCGAACTCGATAATCGGGACTGTTACGAACGGATTCTGTGGATCTTCCAGTACGCAGATATCCGGGTGAACCCCGACGTTTTCGCACGCGAGATCGAGCACGACATCCGTTGGCAGGATTATCGCGTTGATAAGCTCACCATCCCGATTCTCGGTGTCGTCACCACAACCGGCCGTAACGAGCGCTGCCATGCCGACCAAGGCGAGCAGAGCACTCTTAAGACCGGCCTTGCGCGACTGTTCAATATTATTAAGTCTCATTGTTGTAATACCTCGGCTAGTCATGCCAGCCATCAAAACTCGTATGAGAAATAGAGCACTGCCAAGAACAAGTAGTCGTTGGCCCCACCCAGAAATTCATCGTCCGGCGAGTTTTCGTCCGTCGACCGAAAGATGCCCCTGATTCCGACCCGGGTTGCGCGATCTTCGGTCCTGGCATCTGTGAAGCTGCCGCTATTACCGCCAAGCAGGATTGAGTAGTCGATCTTGAACTGCTCTGGGTAAGTGATGTTGAACTGGCGATAGAAGTCGTATGGACCCCAGGCGTCCTGCAGGTAGTAGCCCTCAAACCTGTGCCGTCCCAGGTACGCTTTATAGTGGAACTCCCAATAGTCGCGGGTGCCGCCGTCTGGGTCACCTGTCGGTTGGTCAAATCCTCGGATCACCTTCGCGATGTGCTTCCGGCCCGGCTTGAGGTTGAAGACCCAGCGACTCGAGACGGCCCAAACATCTTCGGCGGGCAGACCAGCGCCGAAAGAGGCATTGGTTCGGCCAGGCTCATAGAAGAACAGGTTCGCATCTGTAAAGGTCGGGAACTCGGTGTAAGTGCCACCCAGGTCAAAGGCGACTTTGGCGTTTTCTTTCCAGTCGTTGTCCCAG
>JAQYVO010000174.1 GCA_030145425.1 Chromatiales bacterium
CCGGTCCCCATCAGCACCGCGCCGATCATGTGATTCACGAAGTCCCGGACATCGGCAAACCAAACGATTCGGAAACGACCGCTGTATAGGGCATAGAGCAGGGAGCCGGCAATCACCCCGAAGAGTCCGGCAACGCCAAAGGTGATGAGTTGGATGTTGGCAGGCGACCACAGATAAATGAGCGTCTCGTTCATGGGGTTGATAAAGGTGTAGGACTGGGTGCCGGTTCCGGGCGGAGGCTCGTCCATGAAGTCCACCGCTTCCATCCATTCCTGCCCCAGGGGGCCACCAGTGACGTACCATCCGCCCACGACGACCAGACCCACAACCACCCCACCCAGTATGAGATCAAAACCGGAACGGAACTCCCTTGAGCGAAAAACCAGGAACAGCAACAGGCAGAACAGCAGCACCCCCAGGTAGAGATTCAGGGTTCCCGGTTCGGCGATGCCCGCCAGGGTTCCCAAAAGGGTGCCGAGGCTCTGATCCTCGAAGCCGAACCGGGCGATATCCGGACTGATGGGCTCCATCCAGCTATGAAAGACCACGGCATAAAAGTCTGTCCAGGTCATCACGTAGGCCATGGCTCCGGTTACCAGCACCACCAGGATCGATTTCAGATTGCCCTCGCCGATGCGCACCAGATTCTTGTTGCCGCATCCGGAGGCCAGTGTCATGCCAACGCCGAACATCAGGCCGCCAAATACATACCGGGGCCAGAAGAACAGGCTGCGCCGGTAGGGTATTCTCGAGGTGTCCGGATCAAGCAGAGACCAGGCCTCCAGCAGGCTGACGCCGAGAATGGCCACGGCCATCGCCAGAATCCAGGACCGGATACGCCCCGTATCCTGCAAGTTGACCCAGTCCGATACTGCGCCCATGGCGCAGAAGTTGGTCCTGTTGGCGACGGCGCCCAGCACAACGGCCATAAGACCGCCAAGCAGCACCACTTGGGTAGTGATTTCCAGGTCCATCAGATCTTCGGCAATTCAGCCCCGTCCCCGATAGTGTGTTGGGTCCGGGATGGCGGCCTCACCAAAGCCCCGGGCACGCAGTCTGCAGGAATCGCAGACACCACACGCCCTGCCCCGATCATCGGCCTTGTAACAGGAAACGGTGAGTCCGTAGTCCACGCCCAGCCGCACACCCTCTTTGATGATCTGGCTCTTGGTCATCTCGATCAGCGGCGCATGGATGCGGAACCGCTCACCCTCCACACCTGCCTTGGTTGCCAGGTTGGCAAGCTGCTCGAACGCTGCAATGAATTCCGGTCTACAGTCAGGATAGCCCGAATAATCCACCGCATTCACTCCGACGAAGATATCACTCGCACCCAACACCTCTGCCCAGCCGAGTGCAAGGGAGAGAAAAACGGTGTTGCGGGCCGGAACATAGGTTACGGGGATTCCCTCACCGGGCTGATCGGGCACGGGGATACTCTCATCGGTCAGCGCGGATCCCCCGAACATGCCCAGCGCGATGAGTACTGCCCGGTGTTCCACAACGCCCAGGGCCCGGGCAACCCGCAGCGCCGCATCCAGCTCGGAGCGGTGGCGCTGTCCATAATCGATGCTCAGGGCATGACAGGCAAAGCCCCGGTCCACCGCCAGCGCCAGCGCCGTGGCCGAATCAAGTCCTCCCGACAATAGCACCACTGCCTTTTTCATAGTTGTGTCCCGGCCCCGTGCCTGTGTCATCTGCCTTGGGCGTCACCCCAGAGATACTTGTGGAGCTGAATCTGAAAACGCACCGGCAGACGATCGCGTAAAATCCACTCCGCCAACTCGGCGGCATCCTGAAGTCCCTGTGCCGGAGACATCAGCACTTCACATCGGGCCGCCAGTGACCTGTCTTCCATGAGATGCCGAGCCCATTTATAGTCCGCCTCGTCACAGATTACGAATTTTACCTGGTCCCCCGGAACGAGGCTGTCGATATTGGAATAGAGATTCTTTGCCTCCTCTCCGGAGCCGGGCGTCTTGATATCCATTACCCTCACCACCCGGTGATCCACGCCGGATATATCCAGTGCGCCGCTGGTCTCCAGAGACACTCGGTGGCCTGCATCGCACAACCTCGCCAACAGCGCCAGGCAGGCCTCCTGAGCGAGAGGTTCACCCCCGGTCACGGTCACATCCGGTACCCCGAATTCCGAGACCCGGGCCAGGATCTCCTCCAGGCTGATCCACTCACCACCCTTGAATGCATAGGCGGTGTCGCAGTATCCGCAGCGCAGCGGACATCCTGTGAGACGAACAAACACAGTAGGAAGACCCACGGTGTTGGATTCACCCTGAAGCGAGTAGAAAATCTCGGTTATGCGCAGGCGTTTCATTTCGGGATCTGGCTATGAAACGGGGTTCAGCAGCCGGCCCGTATCAATTGCACGAGGTGGAATCAGGCGTAATACCCCAACCCAGGCAACACTGCCATGAAGTTAAAACTCCTTCCGGCGCATAAACTCCTCGGCCAGTCGAGCTGCAGATGAGGCGGG
>JAQYVO010000177.1 GCA_030145425.1 Chromatiales bacterium
CCTACGCCGAGCGCTGGGTAAGATCGGTGAAAGAGGAAGCGTTGTCAAAGCTGATCCTATTTGGTGAGGCTTCCTTGAGGCGCACGCTAAGCGAATACCTGGTGCATTTTCATACGGAGCGGAATCATCAAGGCAAAGGCAATGTGCTTCTGTTCCCGTTGGACCGTCAGTCAGCGCCTGGCATGGACCGATCTGTCCGCTGCCGTGAACGACTGGGCGGACTACTCAAGTACTATCACCGCGAGGCCGCCTGAGGAGCGCCATCATGCGGGGCGAAAGCGGGATAAATTTCACAGGACTATATATTTGCAGCGCCATAGCTTTCGTCATGCTGGTCCTGAAACTCAGTGTCGTTGATAGTTGGTCGTGGTGGCGAGTGTTACTACCTATTGGCCTATTTTTCGGATTTGCTGTCACCCATATCGTGGTCGCGTTCATCTATCTATCGTTCGCCCATATCCCGGAGAGACCAGGAGGGGACGAAGCCGAGATTCTTGAACCCCACTCAATCAGCGCTCATTACGTCGCTGCCATGCTTTTCTTCGTTGTCTTCGGCGGCAACTTAGTCCGTTGGATTGAGGATAGTGATACATCCTACTGGTTCTGGCTTTTTTCGGGCAAGGGTGAAGTGCTCACGATATTCGGATCTCTGAGTGTGCTTGCTCTTTTTGCTTACTGGTCAAAAATTGGGCGGGTGTTGAAAGCTTTGGATTGACCTCCTGAAAGAGCGAGATATGTATTTTGATCCTACGGCCTCCCCGGGCTCACCCCAACCTGTGGAACTTCGCGAGTACGACAGCGGAAAAAGATTGAGTATACTTTCCGGTGTGAATACCCATCCCCGCGCCGAATTCCGTTTCTACGAGGAACTCAACGATTTTTTGTCTCCGGAAAAACGCAAGGTCGCATTCGACTACCTGCTGCAGCGGCGCGCATCGGTCAAGGATATCATCGAGGCGCTTGGCGTGCCGCACACCGAGGTCGAGGTGATACTCGCGAACGGCATATCTGTGGACTTCGGTTATATTGTCGGCGACGGCGATCGTATCGGTGTCTACCCGGTGTTCGAGAGCCTCGATATCCGTCCTTTGCTGAAACTGCGCGAATCGCCGCTGCGTCAGCCACGTTTCGTGCTCGACTGCCACCTTGGCCGGCTCGCACGTTACCTGCGCCATGTCGGTTTCGATACGCTCTACCGCAATGACTACAACGACAACCGGCTTGCGATGATCTCAGCCGACGAACACCGCATCCTACTGACGCGCGACCGCGATCTGCTGAAACGGCGCATCATCACCCACGGCTATTGTGTGCGCAATCACGATCCGCGCAAGCAGCTCGACGAAGTGCTCGCACGTTTCGATCTGTATACCGACATCAAACCCTTCGGCCGCTGCACGCGATGTAACGGCGAGGTCGTCGCGGTCGACAAGAACGACATACTCGACCGGCTCGAACCAAAGACCCGCGAGTATTACGACCAATTCTGGCAGTGTGGTTCGTGCTGCCAGATCTACTGGGAAGGCAGCCATTTCAAAAAGATAAAATCGTTGATCGACAAACTCGATCCGCTGCACCGGGGCCGCTGAATGCCTGCCCCTGTCCGGTTCGGATTTCTCACGGTCTCGTTCGGCGGCATCGGCTTCGACATCTCCTGCGGTATGCGCATGCCGTACACCGGTCTGACACTCAACCAACTGCTTCCCCGCTTTAAGGTGGTGACCGACCGGCTGGCCGTGACCATCCCGGCGGGTCTAAGCAGTACCGGTACGCACTGACGCTGCGAGTGGTGCGGGGGTGGGAGCAGGCGTGCCGTAAATACTATCTGGCGGCGGCACAAACAGGGATAGGGTAAATTCGTGGTAGCCGCAGCCGGACAGATGAATAGGCATGATCAACTAAGTCGGCGGTACGAGTGGTGACTAAAGGGATTCGATCCTGGAGGAGCATTTGCAGTTGCGGAACGACTATGGTGATTACAGCGTTGCGTTTTACCCGCTTAACCCGCCGTATATCAGTGTTCGCCGCGTCCGCTGAGCTCAGCGGTTGGAACAGGATCTTGGCGTCAATGTTGCCGGCGCCGCACTGGCGCTGGAGCTGCTCGAAGAGTTGGAACGGCTGGCGGGCACGTCTACATCGACTTGAAGGCCAGCCCGGGCAAGCGTAGGCTGTTGAACGACGTTTCGGAGAGAATATGATGATGGCCGGCAGCGTGCGTGAACCTACGGCAGTCGTGACCGCCTTTCTACAGTATGCTGGACGGATTCTGCTGGTTCAGCGCAGTGGCAGGGTGGGATCTTACCAGGGCCGTTGGTCGGCCATCAGCGGATATCTCGAAGATGCCACACCTCTGGCGCAGGCTTGCAGAGAGATCAGGGAGGAGACTGGACTGCCCGATGAGGATGTTCATCTTGTCGCCAAAGGGGAACCTATTACCATACCTGCACCGGAATTGAGCAGGTTATGGGAGGTGCACCCTTTTCTTTTCGAAATCGATGATCCGGAGCATGTCAGGCTGGATTGGGAAAACGTCGAATTCCGCTGGGTTGCACCGGATGAGATGAAGGATTATCTCACGGTACCCAAACTTGAAGAGGCACTTCAGGCCTGTCTTAAAATATCCTGATGGACGATCCGGCATTCGAAACCGCGCTGCATGAACTCCGCACCGATCGGGTGCAGGGTGCCAGCGAACTGGCCCGCCACTGCCTGGATCTGCTGGCACGCAGCGCGCAGGCCGTTCCAGCGAGTGAGTGTTCTGAATTGCTCGACGTGATGGTGCGCCGATACGATCGCCTGACTGCTGCACGCCCCAGTATGGCGCCGATCCAGAATCTACTGACGGCGTGGAAATCTTCCCTAAGCCGGCTCGACAGTTCATCGTTGCCGGCATTGCGCTCTGCCGTCGCTGACAAGGCCCGGGAGGGAATCCGGGAATCGAAACGGGCGATGGTGAAAGTACTGGAAAACAGCGCCGGGTATATCGGTTCAGACAAGACCATTATCACGCACAGTCTCAGTTCCACGGTGCTGGGTGTTTTTGCAAGGTTAAAAGATCGAAATATACGTGTCATCGCCACCGAATCACGGCCCCTGAATGAGGGGTACATCCTGGCCCGGCAGCTGTCTGAGTGGTCTATTTCCACTCAGTTGATTACCGATGCTCAACTGGGCCTGTTTGTAACCCAGGCCGATCTGGCGCTGCTGGGGGCGGATTCCCTGCTGCCGGATGGCAGTCTGGTAAACAAGGCAGGCAGTTACCTGCTGGCGCTCGCCGCGCATGACAAAGGCGTCCCACTCTATGTCTGCTGCGAAAGTTTTAAACGCAGGAAAGCGGGGCTGGGGAAGCTGCAGCTGGAGGAGATGGAGGGAGGGGAGCTGGGTACGCCGTGCCTGCCGGGAGTCAGGGTACGCAACATCTATTTTGATATCACACCCGCCAGGTTGATCGACCGCTGGATCGATGAGGCCGGTGTCCATAAAACCGGAATACCGGCTGAGAAGACTCAATGGGTGGCTGACCGGTGATAAAACCGTTCCGCACTAATTGTCGTTTACAGGCACTGGTTCTGTGGCTGGTCGAGGTGTGGATTGGCAGAAATTGTGTCGAGGTTTCGAGTAACATATGAAAGTTGGGTGAATGACGACGCAGAAATCTAATAACATGGCGCCACATGGGTTTCAGTTAACCGCCGTATGAATAGGCTGGGGGGTAATTGGATGCATAAAGGGATTCCTTGCGAACTCATTCCCTCCATGTATGCCTCGCCAAATCCCAATGCACCCCAGGAGGGGATACGGTAATAGGTTTCAGGGTCATTCACCTGAATGTCCCAGGGGCGGTTTCCGTTGAATTTTATATCGGCTGGTGCAACCAATCTGGCCAAAATCGTCGGTGCCGTCCGTGTTGACATATCCAGTGTGTCTGGATTACTCAAGTTGGCTCCTGAACCTGCTGACTGGTCCATGGTTTACCTGTCGGTCCCGAAAATAGGAGCCAGTTGATTCTATTGCATATTTCTTGATGATGATTGATCCTTGTATGCATGGTACGGCTGATCCAGTTCCTGCTGACATTGGTGACTACATCTGTCCGATCGCGGCTGTCTTTGCAGGCGGAGAATGCGGCGCTGAGGAATCAGTTGTTTCTGTATCGGAAATCGGGACAAAGGCCAAGAATTAGGCCTGCTGATCGGCTGCTGTGGTGCTTCATAGCGAAATTTTGGTCGGGCTGGGCTGGCGCGAAGCCCTGTACTTTGTCTAGCCCAGGACCGTAACGACCTGGCAGAAAAAGCGATACCGCGACTACTGGAGCGCGCTCAGTCAGTCGGCTAAACCAGGCCGACCTCGGATCTCGCGAGAGCTCAGAAAGCTCATTGGGCGGATGTGGGAAGCCAATCCGACGTGGGGCTCTCCAAAGATCGTCGCTGAGCTCGCAATGCTTGGAATCGACGTTGCCAAGTCAACGGTAGAAAAGTATCGGCCCAAACGAGGCGGGCCTCCGTCGCCTACGTGGAGAACATTCCTGGACCAACATGTTCGAGATCTAGTATCGATCGACTTTTCCATTGTCCCGACTGCTACCTTTCGGGTGTTGTTCGTCTTCATCGTGCTTGCCCACGATCGGCGGCGAATTGTTCACTTCAACGTGACAGAACATCCTACGGCGCAGTGGACGGCGCAACAGATCGTCGAAGCGTTTCCGTTTGACACTGCTCCCAGTTATCTGGTTTGAGACGGCGATGGCATATACGGCGAGCGCGTTAAGCGGAGGATTGAAAGTCTGGGTATCGACGAGGTCGTCACGGCACCCGCGTCGCCATGGCAAAACGCCTATGTGGAACGAGTGATTGGGACGCTTCGCCGAGAACTTTTTGACCACGTCATCGTGCTCAACGGGCGGCATCTCAAGAGACTTATGTCGTCGTATCTGGATTACTACCATCCGTGGCGAACACACCAGTCCTTGGATAGCAACGCGCCGGGCGGTCGTCCCGTACGAGCAGCGGAACCCTGCAACGTTGTTGAATTCCCAGCCGTCCACGGCCTTCACCATGTCTATCTTCCGAAGGCTGCATGAATATTCGGGACCGACAGGGAGTTGAACAAGCCCGCGACAAAATGTATGCCGTGGCTATCTGGGACAACTTGTTAAATTATGGGATTGTGATAGGGAATGCTCGATCTTCAACGATAGGTGCAGCTGTTAAAACTTCAATAAAAACAGTGAGTAAGACATATTTAAAATCGATGGATAGGAATCTTATGCCTTTGAATTCTTTGAACGCTTGTTTCGTTACTGGTTATTACGCATGGGGTGGTGCTTCAGATATGTATCAAGGGACGAATAGGAGGTCCCTGGATCAAGCGCACCATCCCACTCCCGCCAAAACCGGCCCAAGGGTGTAGATTCAGTGTGCATTCGATGCTTTACATCACCTTCAGCAGTGGCACCTTCCGGTTTCCACTCTTCGCCGCGCGCATTTGAAGCCTTGACGAGTAGTCTTTGCGCCTCTTTTTCGTTACCTCCGCTCCACGCGAGATATCCGCGAAAAAAGAACCCGCCAACTGCCCGCGGGTTGGTTCGGGAAGCCCACTCGAGGCGCTGCTCGGCTGTGTCGTGGTCATTCTGTATCAAAGCGATTTCTCCCATCGCCAACAGCACGCCGGTCTCCTCGCGGTTTATGGCCAGTGCCCTCTCCATAAGGGCCGTCACTTCCTCCCACTGATCTTTCGTTTCTGCGGATTGTGCGAGCAGCATGGCCAGCTGTTTGAGTGTCCGGTGGCTGCGGGGATTGATTTCCAGGAGTTTACGCAACTCCACGATTCCTTCGTCACTCCTGCCCAAGTCGGCGAGGGAATTTCCCAGGTAGTAGCGGGCATCCTCGTGCTCTGGGTTTAGTTCCAGGGCCTCCTGGAACAAAAGCACCGCTGTCGGCAGGTCGCCGTCCACCTTCATGGCGTGCATCGCGGCACGCTGTTTCACCCAAAAGGCGGTGATGTTCTGCCGGCTTGTCGAGCGTGAACCGGGCCCGGATTCATCGGTTGATATTCCATCTGGCTGATGTTTGTCTTTTTGGGGGAGTTTCCGAGCCACCGAGGTGCCCTCCTGGATTTCCCAAACGCTGTTGGCCTCAAGATGCTCGTACACATCAACCCCACCGCCGTTCCATTTCACCTCCAACCGGTCAACACGGGCAGCGGATCCGAGTCCGAAATGAACCACGCGGGAACTCTGGGAAAGGTATGATGCCGCACTTGCCACAGGGCGGCGCAGTTGAACATCGCCGAGGAATGCTGTCAGGACCGCACCTTCCCCCTGCCCGAATGCCGGTGAACCTGCTGCTTTGCGGCTCTGCAGGCGAACCTGAAGCCAGTTACCTGTCTGCATTTCATTGCGCAGCAGTTGCACACCTTCTCCATGCCGGACGATGAGGATGTCCACATCGCCATCCCGGTCATAGTCAGACAGTGCGATACCACGATTGACGTGGGGAACACTCAACGGCTGGCTGATCGATCCCAGATTGTGAAAATGCTCACCCTTTCGATTCCAGAAAAGAAACGGGGTTTGGGGCTTGAGGCGCGGTGGGGTGTCACTGGTTTCGAAGGTGCTGCCATTGGCGACAACCAGATCCAGCCAGCCGTCACCGTCGAAATCGGCAAACTCGGCTCCCCAACCGATCATCTTCAGGGCGGGTTGGCCAAGCCCCTGGAATCTGGCAACATCCATAAACCGCAGACGGTTGCCGGTTTCCTTTTCGGGTACACCTTGGCCGGTATCCGGACTGTCAGCATATATCTGTGGCTGATCCAGCGAGTCGGCATGGAGCGAGTCGTAAAGGGCGTTCTCTTGTGCTATCCAGTGGGTGACGAAGATGTCATCGTCGCCATCCCTATTGTAATCCCCCACGGCCAGCCCCATGGCGCCGCGGTAGTCGGCTACCCAAGCCGAGTGGCTGATCTCCTCAAAAGCCTTGCCAGTGTTGCGAAGCAGGGCGTTGTCGGAAACATCGTTGGCCACATAGAGGTCGAGCCAACCGTCCTGATCGAAATCGTGCCACAGACCTGTCAGGCTGCGCCCCCTGGGATTAGAGACACCCATCTCGGCGGCCACTTCGCGAAATCTGCCGTCGCCCAGGTTGAGAAAGAGCAGGTTTGACTCAGGTTCGTAAGATGAGGGATTGAGGGTGTATGGAACCGCCATACCAAACTGTTGCGATGTCCTGGCCTTGGGGTCTTCCTCCTCGACATAACGTACATAGCCGCAGACATACAGGTCCAAGCGCCCATCATGATTGAAGTCAGCCCAGGCGGCGCCGGCCCAATAGCCGGAAGGTGCCGTGAAACGATGGTCACGCACCAGTTTACCCCTGTCGTTGCGAAACAGGCGCAGTGCATTGTGGCCCGTAACCACAAGGTCGAGCCATCCGTCTCCATCGTAGTCACCCCATGCCGCCCCCATGCCGATGATGTGCGTGTCGGGGAAGTCATCGTCCAGGACGAAGGTGCCATCCCGGTTTTCGTACAGCAGTGATGGGGCCCATTGGGACGAGTCTTGGGTCAGGGAGCCGCCTGCAGCGACCAGGAACAGATCGTCATCACCGTCGTTGTCGTAATCTCCCCAGGCGGCCCCGGAACCCATGTCTTCGGGCAACTGTGATGACCTGGGTCCCTGGAATGTGTGAAACCCACCCAGACCAGCCGCTTTCGTGACATCGGTGAATCGGATATCGGGTGCCCCAGGGGGAAGCTCCCGGGTGAGCTGGCGGGTGATCTCCGGGAGATCTTCTCCCGGCGTGTAGATCCGGGTGGGATTTAGCCATTGGTAGATGAGTCCACCGGCGATTGCCAGAGCGACGATGGTTACCAGGACTGCAATCGTACCGCGCAGGCGTCTCTGACGGCGTCCGGTCTGCCTGTGTGGCCGGGAAGCGGGAGGGGTAATCTGCGGTTCAGTCTGTTCCTCCTTCGACATGCTTCAATCCTTGGTTAAAGGTGAGGCCGGTCTGTCTGGAGACTCAAGCCGGAGACCTTGTCCCTGGGCTTTACACTGACGGTGGCAGATGCGTGGGCCACATCCACGGCGGGGGCCGTGATACCGGAATCCTCACCGAACAGGAAATTGATCAGAAACTGATCGATCTTCCGGTAGTAGAGGGTAGTCTCAATCCGGTATGAGCCCACGCTTGCCACGGCAGGCACATCGAACTGGCGCACATTCTTTTCATCACCGGGTTCGGCAGCCTGCTTCTGAGGCGGTGTCAGCAGACTGACCGGACAGTCGACCTTGTACTCCACCGTATCGGAGTACCCCGGGAAGATGGCCCGACGGTATCGGACGCCCACCATCTCCCAGAGATTGTGCCGGTCGATCAGGTTGCCGTACTGGTCCACGGGTTCGGCCTTGAAGAGAAAAGAGCCGGGTTCGATGAAGTTTTTTTCGTCCCGTCGACCCGTGGCAAAAATAACTTTGCCCTGGTCGTCGGTTACCGTCAATTCAATCCAGCTCTGGATGATGTCAAGGGGCCCGGTTGGGTAGTCGTGCCCCACCTTGTTGGAAGTGAAGATCACACGTATGGGCAGGGTCTCACCCTCGGTAACGCTTTCAGGTACATCCAGAGCCAGTTTGACGATGGGTCCCTCCGCCCATTTTTCCCGGATCTCGGGAATCTCGAACTTGCCCTGCAGCCATTTCTCGGTGAGGTCGACCTGTTTCTCCCAGCCTTTGATTTTCAGCAGCTGGGGCATCAGTTGATTGGAGGCGATAAAACGGTGACTGCGATGCCTCGCATCGCCGGCGTGGCGGTTGTAATCGGCATCGTCCCCGGAAGCGGGGTCGGTGGAGTCGACCAGGGGCATGTGGCATTCACGGCATTCCACCGTTTTCGTGGGATCTCCCTCGTGGTTCCAGTGACTGTTGGCCCAGTTGTCGTACTGGTTCTGCAACTGAACCCAACCGACCTTGTTAACTTCCTGGTCGATGAACTGTTTATGGCATGCGGCGCAGTATTCCGGTGCCTTGAACAATGTCTTGCTCAGCTTGTTGTGTTCATCCGGGTAGGTGCGGATAAGAAAATCCCGGGCCACTTTCCGCAGGCCGCTGTCGCTCCACTGCCACAGATACTCGGCCGGCTGTGACATCAGGTAATTGGCATTGCCCTCGAGATCGGTCTCCCGGATCGAGTGGCAGACCAGGCAGGAGATACCTTCCTGATACCCCGAAAGGTTTGTCAGATCCTCAACGAAAATATTCTTGGTTCCCGAAAACAGCGAGATGGGATCATGACAGCCACCGCAGTATCGGGTGGACTCGGGACCGTTCTGCTTTGCCATGACGTTCTGGATTGCCTGGAATGCCTTGTCCATGGCGGCATATCGATGGGCACTCGGCCCCCATTCCTCTAGGATTTGCGCATGGCACCCTGCCGTACCGCAGCTTTCCGAACCGGCCAGGGAACGGGAGTCGAAGGCACCTCCGGTAGCTGTTCGGGCAAGACTGGGGGCGAAAGGCCGATCCTCCCCGTACAGATAACTGTAGTCATCGGGAAACTCGTTGTTGTATTCGGTGCCCCAATAGGCCTGTGCCAGGATCCCGATCGGGAGTGCGCCAATAAAGGCGATGGTCAGGGAAACGGTGAGGTAGCGGCGGACCATGCCCGCCTCGCTGCCACCAAGAAAGCGGGCAGCCACGATCACGATGTGGGGAATCAGGGTGACCAGCACGGCCAGTGTCGAAAACAGGTGGATATTCCGCCAAAGCTCGGACATGCGGGTATCCAGGAACCCCTGCCAGGTAACCACAACCCCGGAGATCAGACAGATGACCAGACTCGCCAGACCCAGATAGCCTAGCAACGAGACGTTGGTAAGGGCGAGCCGCTGGTAATCCCGCCAGTGCAGCCACAGATACCAGACCAGCGGTACCAGGGTCACGATGCCTATGAGGGTGTGGAGGATCAGGCCCCATTGGACGACGGCGTTGAAGACAGCCAGTGTGATCGCCAGACCCGTTAGGATCTCGAACAGCAGTACGCCCATGCTGAACCTTGCCAATGGTGACGACCATCCCGTTGACGTCTGCACAGTTGATTTAGCCATCGCGTCTACTCCTTAAAACCGGTTCGATTTGATGCCGGTCAACACCGGCACGATTTGGAGTTGATATACCGCTGCACTCTCAAAGAGTATAAGAATTCAATGTTATTCTTCAAGACAAGGGAAGGACGGTAGTTGATCTGAAACAACTCAGGCGCTTTCATAAGGGTAACCGGGTGGTCCTTGGTGCTCGGAATACCAGATGGATTGAAGTGAATGTTTCGTGATAGCCGTAACGGAATAATTAAAAAAACTATATTTATCAGTAGAAAAAATATATAAGTTAATGTTAATTATTAATTATTAATTATTGCTGCTTTTCGGCACCAGCGTTGGTTAGTCGGAAAAGGACCGTACATTGATCAATACCCTGCAGCTATTGTTCACAGTGCTGGCGCTATTCATGTTAGGCGCCTGCGAAAATTCGACCAAAACCGGAGTGACAGCGGCGGACCTGACAGCGCACAACCGGGCTGTGGGGCTGATGGGACAGTTTCAGTATGGTGAGGCCCATGTGCAATTGTCACGGTTGGCACAGCGCTATCCTGACAACCTGGAGCTCCAGGTCGACCTGGCCATAGTCACCCTGAACAGACAGCAGGAGGGTGACGAGACCGCCGCACTGGAGATGTTGGAGCAGGTGCTGCATGAAGCACCGCAGCATCTGCGTGCCCACTACTGTAGCGGACTTCTGGAGTTGAACAGAGGCCGCCCTGATCTCGCTCTATCTCATTTCAGCGTGGTTGCCGAAGCGGATCAGCAGGACGCCTACGCCGCTTATTATCTTGCCCTGACCCTGGCTCAAAATTCCCGCCGGGAGGATGCGCTCGACTGGTACCGGCAGGCGATCAACCGTGATCCCCATCTTCGCAGCGCCTACTACGGTGCATTTCAAGTGCTGCGGCAGCAGCGCCATGCCGCTGAAGCAAAAGAGATGCTCAACCTGTATCAGAGGCTGGCCAATAACCCCCGGGCCCGAAACGCGGAGTTCAAATACACCAGCATGGGCACCAAGGCGGAGGTTCAGGTTCTTGATCGTTCCGATTCGGAAACACGGCCTCCTCCCAAAGGGCCAGTTTTTGCCGAACGGCAGCTGTTACCCGTGAAAGTCTCGACGATGGAAAAGGCACAATCCCAGCGCAGGGTAAATCTAACAGCGGCGGACATCGATGGTGACGGTCATCTGGATCTGTTCGGAGCCGGTGCGGGCAATGAGGCCTTCCCCAACAGAGTTCTGCTGGGTGAAGCCGGGGGAGGCTTCAGGGTAGGGCAGGATCACCCTTTGGCGCTGGTCCCTCTGATCAACGCCGCACTCTGGGGGGACATCGACAACGATGGCTTGCTGGATGTTTATCTATGCCGGCGGGGACCCAACCAGATGTGGCGGCAGAAGTCGCCGGGGGAGTGGGCCGACATCACCTCACCCAGCCTCGCCAATGGTGATCGAGATACCCTGGACGGTGCCCTGTTCGACGCGGATCACGACGGGGATCTCGATCTGTTTCTGGTCAACGGGGATGGGCCCAACGAGCTTATCAACAACAACCGGAACGGCACCTTCTCACCTCTCGCGAAGGTACTCGGAATCGACGGCTGGGGCAATGAAAGCCGGTCCGTACTGGTGGCGGATCTGGACCGGGATCGTGATGCCGATCTGCTGGTGATCAACAGACAGCCGCCCCACGAAATCTATCTGAACGACCTCCTCTGGAACTACCGGCCGGCGACAGGTTTCGATGCACTCATCACTGCGCCAGTGGCGTCTGCCCTGGCGCATGACTGGGATGCCGACGGCCAGCCGGAAATCTATACGCTGTCTGCCACCGGCAGCGTTGCGGTCTGGCAGCCGGACACCGGAGGTCAGTGGCAGGAGAAGCTGCTGAACACGGCTGGGGAACCATCGAAACCAGAAAACGAGGCACTCCGACCGGCGTTGGCGTTCCTGGATGTGGATGGTGACGGCACCACCGAGATGATCCGCTCCACGCCGGGTGGCTGGCGTGTCGACCGTTTGTCAGAAGACCGGATGGAGCCTTTGGCCAGTGCTGGACTTTCCGGATTACAACAATGGATCCCCTTTATCGAGAGCGTCGGTTCGGGCCCCGCTATCGTCGGTCTGGACGGGGAGGGTGGTTTTTCGATCTGGCCACCTGGGTCCGGTCGGTACGAATTCGTGGGATTGACACTCAGCGGAATGGAGTCGACCGACAAGTCCGTGCGCTCCAACGCCTCGGGTATCGGTGCCCATCTGGCTTTGCGAACCGGCTCCCGCTGGTCTGTACTGGACACCTTCCGAAACTATACGGGTCCCGGACAAAGCCTCCAGCCCCTGGTTGTCGGCCTAGGGGGTGCGGACAGCATGGATTTTATCGCCATTGAATGGTCTGACGGGGTGTTTCAAAGCGAGCTGGGACTGATGTCGGGCAAGCTGCACACCGTCACCGAGACCCAGCGTCAGCTTTCCAGCTGCCCGGTCCTGTTCGCCTGGAACGGCGAGCGCTACCAGTTTGTCAGTGACTTTCTCGGTGTTGGGGGAATTGGTTTTGCCGTCGGGCGCGGAGAGTATGCACAACCGCGCCCATGGGAGAATTTTCAGTTGCCGGAGGGGCTGCTGCAACCCCGCAACGGCCGATATCTGCTGAAACTAACCGAACCGATGGAAGAAGCGGCCTATCTGGATTCGGTACGTCTCACCCTTTACGATCTGCCGTCCAGTTGGCACATGGTCTTGGACGAGCGGATGTCTATCCAGGGGCCGGAGCCGACGGGAGAACCCCGCTTCTACCACAATGAAATGTCACCCGTGCGGGTGACCAACCGTATACAGCAGGATGTCACCGCCGAAGTGGTTACCGCAGACCTTGAGGCGGCCACCGTTGGTGTGCTGGACCCGCGCTTCATCGGTCGGTTGATGGAAGAGCAGGTCCTTATACTGGAATTTCCCCGGGCACTGGATACTTTCGCGGGAGAACCGATGCTGGTCATCGACGGCTGGGTTGAGTATCCCTATTCACAAACCATGTTTGCCGCCTGGCAGGCGGGGGCGGAATACCGGGCCCCCTCATTGGACTTCAGGGGTAAGGACGGTCGATGGTACCCGCTGCTGGAGCAATTCGGCTATCCAGCCGGCATGCCGCGACGCATGTCACTGCCTCTGGAGGGACTTCCAGCGGGTGTTACTCAGCTACGCCTGCGCACCAATCAGGAGATCTACTGGGATCGGATCGCCATTGCCTATGCCGAATCGATTCCCGTTGTCAATCGTCATAGCCTGCCGCTGCGGGTGGCACGCGTACAGTCAACCGGCTTCCCCCTGCGCACAACAGGCTCACAACGTCTGCCGCATTATGACTACAACAACCGCCTGCCGTTCTGGGATACCCGCCACATGGCGGGTTTCTATACCGAATACGGCGCCGCGGAAGCGCTGATCTCCGAAACGGATGACGCGCTGGCGATTTTCGGACCCGGGGAGGAGATACATCTCGAATTCGATGCCAGTCATGCAGCTCTCCCGGCAGGTTGGACCCGAGTTGCGGTTTTCGAGAGCAACGGTTGGGCAAAGGACATGGACCTTTTTACCAAGGATGGTGCGACCCTGGCGCCGTTACCGGCAAACGGCCGTCCGTCCGGTAGGCGTAATCTACTCCATGCCCGTTACAACACGCGGTATAGGTCAGGGAACTGACATGCGGCGGATCACACTGACTACTATTCTTCTCACCGGCGCCTGGCTGACAGGATGCGAGCCAACCCAGACTGAGCCGGTAACGGAAAGTGACCGCATAGAGACTGTATCTGTTGTTGCCAAAGCTGTCGACAGGCCGCCGGTTGTGCGTTTCACTGACATCACTGAACAGGCCGGTATCGACTTTGTTCATGTAAATGGCGCCTATGGAGAGCGACTGATGCCGGAAACCATCGGTAGTGGCGCAGCCTTCTTCGACTACGACAATGATGGGGATGCGGACCTGTTTCTGGTCAACTCCCGTTACTGGACCGGTCAAGAAGGCGATGACATGCCCTATCAGGCGCTCTACCAAAATGATGGCCAGGGAGGCTTCACGGAGGTCACTGGGGAGGCCGGTCTGAAACTGACCCTTTTCGGTATGGGTGTGGCCGTCGGGGATTACGACAACGACGGCTGGCGCGATCTCTATATAACAGCCGTGGGCGAAAACCGGCTGTTCCATAACGAAGGCGGTCGTTTCCGGGAAGTGACGCGGGAAGCCGGTGTGGGTGGGCGGTCGTCGGATTGGAGTTCCAGCAGCGCCTTCCTGGATTACGACAATGACGGTGACCTGGATTTGTTCGTGGTCAATTATGTCAAATGGTCCCGTAAAATCGATCTGGAGATTGATTTCAAGTTGATGGGTCTTGGCCGTGCTTATGGCGCCCCCAACCATTTCGTCGGCACCAACAGTTACCTCTATCGCAACGATGGCGCGGGCCGTTTTACCGACGTGTCTCAGGCCGCCGGAATCAAAGTGATCGACCCGGGTTCCGGGGCACCGGTGGGCATGGGGCTTGGTATCGTTCCGGCAGACTACGACTGGGACGGTCGGGTTGATATCTTCATCGCCAACGATACAGTGCGTAACTTTCTGTTCCATAACATCGGAGATGGCCGTTACGAGGAGATCGGAGTCTTTGAAGGCATAGCTTACGACCGTGACGGCAAGGCTACCGGCGGTATGGGCATCGATGTCGCCCGATACCGGAATGACCAGACACAAGGGCTACTCGTCGGAAACTTTGCGAATGAGATGAGTTCCCTTTTTACTTCAGTCGGCAGGGGCGCTCCTTTTGCGGACGAAGCGGTGCTGGAGGGAATTGGAAGTGCAACGCGTCTATCCCTCACGTTCGGTGTCTTTTTCTTCGACTACGATCTGGATGGACGCCTGGATCTGTTCCATGCCAACGGCCATCTGGAGCACGAGATCAATAAGGTCCAACCGAGCCAGCATTACGCCCAGCCGGCACAGTTGTTCTGGAACTGTGGTGAGGCATGCGGCAGGCGATTCGTAGAAGCGATTGATTCCGGTGGCCTTTCTCAACCCATGGTCGGCCGCGGCGCAGCCTATGCCGATATTGATAGTGACGGAGATCTAGATGTTCTGATCACTCAGAATGGCCGTCGGGCCGTGCTGCTGAGAAACGATCAGGAACTGGGTAACCACTGGCTGCGGATTAAACTTGTCGGGGTGGCAGCCAATCGTGATGCTCATGGCGCCCGTATTGAGCTGACAGCAGGCGGTGTAACGCAATACTGTGAGGTTATGCCGGCAAGAAGCTACATGTCTCAGGTCGAACTGCCGGTTACCTTTGGGCTGGGAGATTTCAATACCGTTGAGAAACTGATTGTCCTCTGGCCCGACGGCATGGAACAGGAGGTAGCAGTATCGCAGGTCGACACCATCCTGGTTATAGAACAGGTGCTTCGATAGGATCAGTACGTGAACCTGCCTCTGGCAAATTGGTAGTTAGGTTCTCCTGCTGTGTGGGCTGAAAATAGAGCAACACACCGATAGTTTGCGAAGGCGCAGCTGTTGATGCAGTTGGGGCGTCGTTAGAGCTGTGGGTCCCGAAAATAGGAGCCTGTTGATTCTATTGCATATTTCTTGATGATGATTGACCCTTGTATCCATGGTAAGGCTGATCCAGTTCATGCTGACGTTGGTGACTACATCTGTCCGATCGCGGTTGTCTTTGCAGGCAGAGAATGCGGCGCTGAGGAATCAGTTGTTTCTGTATCGGAAATCGGGACAAAGGCCACG
>JAQYVO010000206.1 GCA_030145425.1 Chromatiales bacterium
ATTTGGTCACGACGCCAGCAACTTCAGCCGGCGTATCGCCGCCAAGTGATCTATGGGTTCGGTGCTGATTGTAATAGGCTTGATAATCTGTGAGCTTTCTCTCCAAATCATCGGCGTTCCAAAACAAAGTTTGGTCAAGAAACTCTCGGCGAACGGTTCCGATGAGCCGCTCAATGAAAAGATGTGATATTGGTGTATAGGGAATGGTCTTGATCTCGTCAATCTCAAGAATCCGAAGATTCGCTTGCCATCGGTGGTACTCGAAAAGTGGGTCGTTGTCTGAGCTGAGATACTTCGGAACACCCTTGGTTGAGATAGTCTTGTTGAACATTCGACACAAGGCCACACCGTCCACATCACCGGCGTGCACACCAAAACCTATGATGCGGCGTGTGGATTGGTCCGTGACTACGAGCACCGTCAGATAACGTTCGAAAATACCCATGGGGCTGCCGCTCGCCTTTTTTACAGTAATTTCACATATTGTGTGCTCATGGATTGCCTCCGCTTCGGGAGCCAGTCGCAAACTTTCGCATCAGGTTGGCCACCAGTTGATGGATTTCGTCACAGTGGTTTGGGGTAGCTGTCTAACTCTGGACCCAGGCTCGGACCTGATCAGGACCAGGAACGCCACCGGCGTGGACTAATTTGCCATCGATCACGACACCCGGGGTGGACATGACGCCGTATGACATGATTTGAGCGACGTCGGTCACCTTCTCGAGTTCGACGTCCACCCCGGCCTCCCTGGCCGCCTGGGCGATGACCTTGGCGGTGGTCTCGCAGTTGCGGCAGCCGGGACCCAGAACCTTGATGTTTTTCATGGGATTCACCTTTCGGATATCAATGGATAAATGTAATCGTGTTAAAACCCCAGCCGACCAGCGTGAAGGCCAGGGCAAGCACGCCTGCGAATAAGGCCAGGGCTTGCCACCTGATGACTTTGCGAAGGATCAACATCTCCGGCAGGGACAGGGCGGCGATACTCATCATCAGCGCCAGGGTAGTACCTACGGCCACGCCTTTGGTCAGCATGGCCTCGGCCACGGGGATCACGCCCGTGGCGTTGGAGTAGAGGGGGATGCCAAGAAGCACGGCCCCGGGCACCGCAAGCCACTGATCTCCCCCCAAGTGGTCCACCACCCACTGTTCCGGTACGAATCCGTGGAAAAGTGCGCCGACGCCGATGCCGATAAGGACCCATCGCCAGATGCGGTCCACGATCTCCTTGACCTGTGCCACAGCGAAACGGTGACGCCCCCGCAGGCTGGTGTCCTGTTCCGGCAGCGCCGCATCCCCCATCTGGATCTTCCATACATACTCTTCCACCCAGCGCTCCGGCCGAAACCATTGCATAATTAAGCCGCCCATCCAGGCCACAACCAGTCCGGCCGCCACGTACAAGGCGGCAAGTTTCCAGCCCAGAATTCCCACCAGCAGTACGGCAGCCACTTCGTTGATCATGGGGGACGCGATGAGAAAGGAAAACGTAATCCCCAGGGGGATGCCGGCTTCCACGAACCCAATGAACAGAGGCACGGAAGAGCAGGAGCAGAAAGGAGTGACGGCTCCCATAGTCACAGCCATGCCTCGCGCCTGCCAATCTGGCCGTCCCCGCACGAATTCCCGAACCTTTTCCGGGGCCAATAACGCCCTGATGAGGCCCATCGCATAGATGATAAGGACCAGGAGCGTGAAGATCTTGGCCACATCCATGACGAAAAACTGAATTGCGGAACCTGCACCTGAATCTGGAGACAGGTCCAGCAGGTCATAGGCAGCAAAATCGCCGAGCATCTCGAACATAAAACCAATCCCCGGTAGTCTATACAGAAACAGTATATTCGAAATATCAGATATAATTTAATGACATTTATCAATACCCGGTCGTGAGCGTTGAAGGGATGTCAGATAAGATACAGGTGGTGTGACTACAGAAGTGAGGGGGCAGCACTCTCTATGCACAGGACAAACAAATTCAATGGATTGCCGGGTCAGGATGCTCCATGCTTGAGAAAACGAGAAGAATTACGGAGTTACCAGCATTTTACTGATAGGTTTACCCTTAGCTGCAGGTACCCGTTAGTCGGGTACCGACCTGTGCGAGGCGCTTCTGATCCTCTTCGAATGGTTGCTTGCCGATACACCCTTTTGCGAGGGCTCTTAGCGCATCGAGCGCCCAATTCGGTAAATCGGGGTGTATACGATAGTGGATCCAGAGTCCGGCCCGCCGGTCCAAAACGACCGCGGTGTCTCTCAATATAGCAAGGTGCCGCGATATCTTCGGCTGCGGCAGGAGGAGCGCCTCTGTAAATTCACAGACGCAAAGCTCGTCACGAGATTCGAGAAGTATCAACGTCCTTAACCGCGTAGTGTCGGCCAGGGCCCGCGTGAACTGTTCCGGTGAGGGAGCCATATGGGGAAATCTTGTGTTACCGGTAAGTGTGACTCGTATATTGTGCCACGGTTCGGCAATCCGGTCGAATTATTCTATCCAACTTATTGATTAGTCAAAATAATATAGCGCTATACCTGTCCATGGCGAATTCTTATTCAAGCAGCTATGGGGAGCTGATAAAGGCCTCGGCAGTGAGTTTGCCAACGGAATTTATTCAACTTGATTGGCAATTTCGGAGTGCCTCCAGCAACTTCAGCCGGCGTATCACCGCCAAGTGAGCTATGGGTCCGGTGGTGATTGTAATAGACTCGAAAATTTGCGAGCTTTCTCTGCAAATCATCGGTGTTCCAAAATAAAGATTGGTCAAGAAACTCTCGGCGAATGGTTCCGATGAGTCTCTCTATAAAAGGATGGGAGGTCGGTGTATAGGGTACAGTCTTGATCTCATCTGCACCCAGAATCCTCAAGTTCGCTTGCCATCGGTGATACAGAAATAGCGGATCATTGTCAGAGCTGAGGTACCTTGGGGTACTCATCGTAGAAATAGCCCTGTTGAACATGCAACACAAAGCTATGCCGTCTACATCACCAACATGAACACCGAAGCCGATGATGCGCCGCGTGAACTGGTCTATTACCACGAGCATCCAGTGAGTCTTGAGCAGAATAGACTCGCACCGAAAAAGATCGACACTCCAGAGGCTGTCTTTCATATGGCCGATAAAAGTTAGCCAGGAAGGACCAGCATCGGTATCGGGGGATGGATGGTAGTGCTTGGCCAATACCCGTCGCACGACGTCTTTGTCGATATCGATACCAAACAATTTTGCAATTTGCTCAGCAATCTTTGGACAACCATATCGTGGATTTCGACGTTTCATTTCAACGATGACGAGAATAAGTTCCTGGGTTGGTCCCTTGGGACCAGGCTTGCCTCTTTTGCCTGATGAATAGAGCAACTGATACTTCCGTTTTGTGAGTATTTCGTGGAATTTCAGCAGAGTTGATGGCTTGATGATAATAGCGGACCGCCAAATACGGCGCGGACTGAGAAACAGTGACCAGAAACCGAGCAGTATTCGGTCGCTCACAGTCAGATTGGGTGCACGTTTACGAGCCCGATTGACTATCAATAGTTGCTGCTTCAAGAGAAGACTGTCGGCGACAACAGCCTGTGCACCACCCGGTCCAAGTAGTTTGGCAATAGTGGTCAGCAGATATAGGAGGAGCGTGATCAGATCCTTCATGGGGAAACAGGGTAGGGCAGATAACGACCCGGATCAAGATTGCCTAAGTGACGGTTTTCATACAATAATTACGAATTTGCCATCGACAGGTCTCACCGCTTCTCCGACCGAATCAGGTTAATCGCTTGTCATGAACTCTCCAACCGAGTTGTGCTGTTTCCACTGGCTTTTGGAGCATGAATATTCCCTGTACCGTGGTAGCATAGCCCGTTTTTGAACATCAGTTATCTGGACCAGGATCATGGACAACAAGACGCCCACATTTTTCACACGCATTCTGCTTGCGCTGTCGGCTTTCTCCCGGGTGTTGTTCGACCCGCAGTTTGCGCTCGCTGTACTGCGAATCAAACAGGGTGGTGCACCGATTCCTCCTGAGCCCGAACAGGTGAGTGCGGAAAAACCAGCGCAGCCACCGCCACCGCTGTTAAAGGAGGCTGGGCCGGATGCGGCTCTGCAACTGCTCGGGCTTATGCAGCAGGAAGGACGTTTCATCGATTTCATCGAAGAGGATGTGGCCGACTATGCCGATTCAGATATCGGAGTCGCTGCCCGGCTGGTACACGATGGCTGCCGCAAAGTGCTGCGTGATCACCTCACTATCGAAGCGGTACGATCGGAGACCGAAGGTACCCGGGTTACCCTGGAGCAGGGCTTCGATGCGACATCCGTGCGCGTGACGGGCAATGTGGTGGGTGAACCGCCATTCAACGGCGTGGTTACCCACCGGGGGTGGTGCGCTACCGACGTGCGTCTGCCCAAGCTGGCAGTGGGTCATGATGTGGCCATACTGGCGCCGGCGGAGGTGGAAATATGAGCGATGCGAAGTATGCGGTGGGCATTGACCTGGGCACCACCCACTGCGCACTCTCCTTCGTGGACCTGGATGCAGATTCGGACGGCGAGCAGGTTGTGCAGGAGGTGTTTCAGATCCCGCAGTTAACCGCGCCGGGTATGGTGGATGAACTGCCATTGCTCCCCTCGTTTGTCTATCTGCCCCACGGGACCGAGCTGGCTCCCGGGGATCTCACGCTGCCTTGGGCGGATCAGACAGAATACGCCCTGGGGGAGTTTGCCCGGTCGCGCGGTGCGCTCACCCCGATCCGAATGGTTTCCAGCGCCAAGAGCTGGCTCTCCCACAACGGCGTGGATCGCCGCGCCGACATCCTGCCCCAGGATGCGCCTGAAGAAGTTGCCCGTGTCTCGCCGCTGCAGGCTTCGATGCATTATCTGGAACATCTGAGGGATGCCTGGAACCACAGGTTCCCCGACGCCCCTATGGACCGGCAGGATGTGACCATCACCATCCCGGCCTCTTTCGACCCGGCGGCGCGGGAGCTCACCGCCGAGGCCGCCGAACAGGCGGGGTATCATCGAGCCAACCTGCTGGAAGAACCCCAGGCCGCCCTTTACAGCTGGATCCAGGGATCTCAGGGCGAATGGCGTAAGCAGGTGAACCCGGGGGACATTGTCCTGGTTGTGGATGTGGGTGGCGGTACGACCGACCTCTCGCTGATCGCGGTGATAGACAGGGAGGGGAACATGGAGCCGCACCGCATCGCGGTCGGTGACCACATCCTGCTGGGGGGAGATAATATGGACCTTGCTCTGGCCCACGTGATCGGGGCAAAACTGACGCAACAGGGTACTCAGCTGGACCCATGGCAGCTTCGAGCATTGACCCACGGCTGCCGGGTGGCCAAGGAAACCCTGTTGATTGACGCAGAGCAGGACACCGTGCCACTGGTGGTACCCAGCCGGGGATCCAGGTTGATTGGCGGTTCCATCCGAACCGAACTGACCAGGGACGAGGTGAGAACCACCCTGATCGAAGGCTTTTTCCCTCAGGTCGAGGCCTCGGCCAGGCCCATCGCACGCCCCCGGACGGGTCTGACCCAACTGGGTCTGCCCTATGCACAGGACGCGGCGATTACCCGGCATCTCGCCGCCTTTCTCGGGCGACAGGCGATGGCCGCCCAAGAGCTGCCTGGATTCCGGGAACACCGGCAGGGTGAATCCTTCATCCACCCTACCGCCGTATTGTTCAATGGCGGGATATTCAAGTCGTCGCTGCTGAGTGATCGTATTCTGAACAATCTCAACAGCTGGCTTGCGACGGAGCAGGCCCCGCCCGCCCGCCTGCTGAGCGGCGCCGATTTCGACCTGGCGGTGGCCAGGGGCGCGGCCTACTACGGCAAGGTGAATCGTGGCGGCGGTGTACGTATCCGCGGCGGTACTGCCCAGTCATTTTACGTCGGCATCGAAACCAGTATGCCGGCGGTACCCGGTCTGGAGCCCCCCGTCATGGCCCTGTGTGTCGCACCCTTCGGTATGGAGGAGGGCACCGAGGCGAATCTGCCCCCCCAGGAGTTCGGACTGGTGGTGGGGGAACCGGTGAGATTCCGCTTCTTTGAATCTTCGGTTCGGCGTACGGACGAGGTGGGTGTGATGCTGGAATCCTGGTCCCGGGAGGAGCTGCAGGAATTGGGTGAGATCGAGGTGACTCTGCCCGCTGAGGGTAGAAATATGGGAGAGGTGGTTCCCGTCAGGCTGCAGGCGGCGGTCACCGAAACAGGGACGCTGCGTCTGGAGGCATCCCCGGTTGTGGGTGAAGAACGATGGAAGATCGAACTGGATGTAAGACAACACAAACACATATAGCTTCAATGTCTCGCTTCATCGTAGGTATCGATCTGGGAACGACCAACACCGTCGTTGCGTTCGCAGAAAAGGGCAGGGGTCGGGAGACCACGATCGAGCTGTTCCAAATAGAGCAGCTGGTGGCACCGGGTGAAATTGCACCGCGTCCCATGCTCCCTTCCGTGGAATACCACCCGGGTTCCGGAGAACTGAATGAGGATGACGTTCGGATCCCCTGGCAGTCTCAGTATTTCGGCGGGATCGACAGCACGGTGATCGGCCATCTCGCCCTGCAGCTGGGTTCGCAGGTGCCGGGTAGACTGGTCGCCAGCGCAAAGAGCTGGCTGTCTCACCCCACCGTCGACCGAACCGCACAGATCCTTCCCTGGGGTGGCGAAGATACCGTACCCAGAGTCTCACCGCTCACGGCCAGCGCCAATTATCTCGCACATGTCCGGTGTTGCTGGAATCTGGCCTTTCCCGAGGATCACCTGGAAAACCAGGACGTCGTACTCACTGTCCCGGCATCATTCGACGAAGCGGCGCGTGGATTGACCCTGGAGGCTGCCAGAACGGCGGGGATAGGGGCGCTGAGACTGGTTGAGGAACCTCAGGCGGCTTTTCACGATTGGATTTTCCGTAACCGCGACAGTTTGTCGGAACGCCTGGGTGGTTCCCGCCTGGCACTGGTCTGTGATGTCGGCGGTGGCACCACTGACCTGACCCTGATCAAGATCGGACTCGAAGATGGGAAGCCTGTTTTCACCCGCATCGGGGTAGGCGACCACCTGATGCTCGGCGGCGACAATATGGATCTTGGCCTTGCCCACCTGGTCGAGGCTGCGCTTGCCTCCCCGGGAGGTACCCCTTTGAGTGGTGCCCGCCTGTCGCAGTTGATCCAGCAGTGTAGACAGGCCAAGGAGCGCCTGCTCGCGGCGGATGCGCCCGAAAAGGTTTCAGTGACCCTGTTAGGCGGCGGCAGTCGGCTGGTCGGTGGGGCCCGCACGACGGAACTCGCTCGCAGCACCGTGGACGAACTGGTGGTGGACGGTTTCTTTCCCCTCGCATCGGTGGATGAGCAACCAAGGCGGGTGCGCGGCGGGATTGTCGAATTCGGACTGCCCTATGCCGCCGATCCTGCGATAACCCGCCACCTGGCGAAATTCCTGGCGTTTCATTCCGAGGCCACCAGGAATGCGCTTGGTCTGGAGGAGCAGGAGTTCGACGGGACGCCCATACCCGATACCCTGTTGCTGAACGGCGGGGTATTCAATGCGACCTCCCTGCGCGCCAGGCTCGCCGGGGTGCTGGAAGGGTGGCGGGGAAGCCCCTTGAAAATTCTTGTCAACGAACAGCCGGACACAGCGGTTGCCCGCGGAGCGGTTGCCTCCCGGCTTTCCCGGTTGAGCGGAGCACCCGGGGTCGGCGGTGGTTCCGCGCGAAGTTTCCTGCTGGTTGTGGAAGACGAAAAGGCCCGGTCCGGCATCTGCCTTTTGCCCAAAGGGACCGAAGAGAGCAGGGAGGTACCCCTGAGGGATCGAACATTTGCGCTGCGCGTCGGTCAACCGGTACGGTTTCATCTGGTTTCTTCAACCGCGGATACAGTCTATCGGCCAGGCGAGGCGGTGGATATCAGCGATGCCTGTTTCCTGCACCTGCCACCCTTGGCCACCATCGTCGGTGCCCGGGAGGCAAGAGGTGCACGGGAAGTGCCGGTGCATCTGGTTACCGAACTGACGGAAATCGGCACCCTGGAGATTCGCTGCATCAGCAGCGAGAACCCGGAGGAGAAATGGAAGCTCGAGTTCCAGACCAGGGGCGGCTCTGACGGAACCGGTACTGCGGAGACGATCGTCACCGAACTTCCCGGGAAGTTCCCGGAGGCCCGTCAGGCGGTGGAACTGATGTATGGAGGACGGTCGAAAAAGATCGATCCCAAAGAAATCAGGCAGCTGCGGGCAAAACTGGAAAAGCTGCTGGGACCTCGGGACGAATGGACCACTGGGTTGCTCCGCGAACTGTTCGGCCAGCTCTGGGAGAGCGTGCGCCGCCGGCGTCGTTCACAGGACCACGAGCGGGTCTGGCTGAATCTGGTCGGATTCTGCATGCGGCCGGGATTCGGACATCCGCTGGACGACTGGCGGATTCACAGGCTCTGGTCCATCTATGAGCAGGGTATCCAGTACACGTCGGCAGAGCAAAACTGGTCAGAGTGGTGGACGCTGTGGCGCCGTGTCGCCGGAGGCCTGGGTGAACAGGAACAGACCAGGCTCCTGGACAGTATCGATTTCTACCTGCAACCCCCGGGCAAGTCCGTGCGCCAGCGGCCGAAGGGACCGAAATTGCAAGGCTACGACGATATGGTGCGACTGGCGGCATCCCTGGAGCGGATTCCAGTCGAGCGCAAGATCCAGATCGGGCGCTGGCTGCTGGCGCGCTTGAATAAACCTACGGAGAATGCCAACAACTGGTGGGCCATGGGTCGTATTGGCGTTCGTGTGCCGGTGCACGGTAGCAGTCACAGCGTCGTCCCGGTCGATGAGGCGACTCGCTGGCTGGATGAGGTGCTCTCGTTGAACTGGCGGAAAGTGGAACCCGCCGCGTTCGCTGCGGTGATGCTCTCTCGCAGGTGCGGCGACAGGGACCGTGACCTGAGCCCGGAAGCACGCGATCGGGTGATCGCCAAACTTAAGACACAGAAGGGCTCCGAAAGATGGGTATCTCTGGTGCGGGAGGTCGTCGAACTGGACGCTGCGGATGAACGGCGCGTCATCGGTGATTCCCTTCCTGTCGGCCTGGAGCTGATTGATTGAGCAGTATTACCGGCTTTCGTGCATGAATGAATCCAATTTAATCAAAGGGTCAGAACCCTTGACACTTGTTCACGAAGAAAACACCGGGTTGCACGACTTTCGCGAAGAGTCGATCTACTTCTTGCTGACCACCCGGTTTTACGACGGTGACCCGTCCAATAATTTCTTCTGCCGCGACCGCATCAAGCTCAACGCCGCGGGAGAAGCAGAGGACCCCCATTGGCGAGGTGATTTCAAGGGACTGATTCAGCGCTTGGACTACATCCTCGATCTTGGTTTTACCGCCATCTGGATCACCCCGCCGATCGAGAACCGTTCCAGCCTCGACTATCACGGCTACCACGGTTATGACTGGACGCGGATAGATCCGCGGCTGGAATCTCCCGACGCCACTTTCCAGGATTTGATCGATGCAGCACACACGCGGGGAATCAAGATCATCCAGGACGTGGTGATCAATCACTCGTGCCAGTACGGCATTCGCGGCAAGGTGTGGATCGACCATCTGCCGATCAAGTACTACGTTCCCCAAGGCTCCGAGCAGGGACGGGTCGACCACGGTCCCTACCAGGGCAATATGGGTAACTATGCCTGGCCGAACCGTGACGATGTCGACAATCCCGTCGCCCCGGACTGGTACCGGGAACGTCATGCCCGCGACCCACAGGGTATCGAGCCACTAATTGACCCAAGGACCGGCGAAACCCTGCCCAAGTCCGGCTACGATCCCGGCCGCTTTTTCGGCATCGACGCCGGCACCCTCGACCCGGATTGGTATCACCAGGAGGGGTTCATCATGGGCGGCGACTGGGAGAGTGCCCATCCACTACAAAACAGGCATCTTGCCGGTGACTGCATCGACCTCGCCACCGAGCGCGAAAATGTGAAGGACTACATTATCAGTAGCGTCAACCGCTATCTCGACATGGGCGTCGATGCGCTCAGGATCGACACCGTTAAGCACATCGAACGTGATAATCTGCTCGAGTACGTCAACGCATGGAAAGCCCACAAGCCAGGGCTCTTCATATTTGGGGAAAACCTCGTCAAGGGCTACGGCTGGGGCGACCTCGGCGGCGGCGACAACGGGCCGTCGGAGATCCGACCCTGGTGGTACACACGCCTTGGCCACGATCCTCGGAATCCCGCATCGGGCGATGATTCCGGATTCCCTCAACTGGATTTCGGCCTTTTTTCAACTTTCCGCGACAATCTCAGTCGCGGAAGCTTTGAGGGCATCGGACGGGTTCTGGAGATGGACTGGATCTATGGTAATGCCACGGAGCTGGCCACCTTTCTGCAAAACCACGATGTCGGACCGGACAACGACTTTCGCTTTCGCTTCAAGGGCAAGCAATGGATGGCGGCGGCAGCCTACAATTTTCTGTGGACGGCGCGCGGCATTCCCTGCCTCTACTTCGGCGAAGAGATCGAGTTCATGAAAGGCGCGCCCCAGGACGTGATTGGTAATGACGATACGCTCGATTCCACAGGCCGTGCTTACTTCGGCGACCACCTCATCGTCGGTCGTATCGAAGAAACCCGGAACCACCCGCTTTACCAGCACATCAAGCGCCTTAACCAGATCCGAAGCGCGATACCCGCCCTGCAGAAGGCACCGATGAGCCACGTGAACGAGTGGGGCTCCGGCCTCTCATTCGTCCGTGATTGGAACGACGGCGAGAGCTACGTCATGGTCGGGCTCACTATCGGTGTTGGCCAGGACATCACAATAGGCAGCATTCGCGACGGAACCTACCAGGATGCTGTTACCGGCAACAAGATCACCGCAGTCGGCGGAACTCTTTCATTCCACGTCAATGACAACTCGGCCGGTATCTACGTCCGCGACGGCCCGGGCAAGATCGGCGTCGACGGCGCGTATCTGCGCTGAACCGCCAGGACGTGTGCATGGCGAAATGTACATAGTTCTGAGGATTCTTCGATCAATTATAATAGGCGGTATGACACAGATAGAGAGTCGGTCTTTTTTTTCGTCTATGCTTAGCGAGAACAGAAATGGCTTGTGGCCAGAGAGTAATTCGTCATCCCAAAAAATGCTGCTGTTCGCTGACAGCCAGCGTATCTGCTTGCTGCCTGTTCGGCGTACTCAAGGCGAGTCGAGCGGTCAGCCAACATCTTCTCAGTAGACTCACGGAGAGCACATGAAACGCGACCTGGCCCTTCGCAGCCTTTCCAGCGAACATCATACAGGATTGGTTATTGCCCGCAGAGCGCGCCTGGCAGCCTCGGAAAGCGAGCATGTAAAACTCCTCGCTTGGGAGGAAGTTACGAGTCGGTTCCACGGGGAGTTAGAGGCTCATTTCGTGCGGGAAGAAGAAGGCCTCCTGCCGGCACTTCGCGAGGTAGGTGAAACTGCGCTGGTGGAGCGCACACTGCAGGAACATAGCTCCCTGCGACGTCTGATCAACGAGAACCATAGCGACAACCTGGCTGCTTTCAGTGAACTGCTCACAGCCCACATCCGGTTCGAAGAGAAGGAACTATTCGAAACTGCGCAAAAGCGGCTGCCACCTGTGATATTGGCAAAGTTGGACGATACTCCCGTTAGCAAACATCGAAAATAGAGCACAAATCGGAGGCTTTGGATTCGAAGCAATAATGTGAATGTAAATCCTGTCAGGCAAATGGAGACTGCGTGATATGGGATGTATTAATCAAGACCTCTTAAGGCGTACGACCTTCATGATCTCCATCTCTATACCGGCTACCTTTTCGTAGTTAACATAGTAAGTCAGATTAACCCGCTGTCCAGTAAGATTTTTATAGGCTTTTTTACGTTTGTATTTAAACGACGCGTCGCAGCCTTCGATCATCAAGGTATTGACAAGCCACTCCCCTAGAAATAGTTTTTAAGGATCACCAGTTAGTCCCTAAAAATGTAATTACCCATTCGGGCGCCAACATCTAGAAAAGGGATGCTCTCGAGCCTCCGATAACGCCGGCGCGCCTGATCGCCGAATTCTGCACTACTGTGTCGAAGTATCTTGGTGATGTCGCTTCTCGCTGGGCCGGTGACGCGAATCCGCCTCATACTTGAGGATCTCGAGTGGAGATTGATTCCTCTTCATCGTCGAACAGAGTGGGAGTGTAGTCGTAGAGATCCCCCGTGGCGACCGCAGCTTCTGCTTCATCGAGTGCGCCACGGAGAGCTTCGAGTTTGGCCGTTTCCTCACGTTCGCGGCGTTGCAGGAAACGAAGGCCGTCCCGGAGCACCTCACTTGCGTTTTGGTAACGACCGGATTGGACGAGCTTTTCGACCAATTCCGCTTGTTGGTCAGTGAGCACCACATTGCGTGTCGGCATGGCAAGGTACCTGTTCGGTTGGGATGAATAAATTCTAGCTCCATTGGCATATTATGCCAATACTTGCCTGAGGAGTTCTACTAAGTTCTTGGCAATATCGGGGTGATGGGTCGTTTACTACGACCATCCTTCAACGAAGCAAGTGGCTATGTTGAAGGGAGGAAACCGATTAAGGTTCAGAGAAACATTCTGGTTATTTGGCAGTATTCTGACAGCATGGATAACTAACTTATTGAAATATAAGGAAAGACAGAGGGTTCGACAGTCGATGCGTAGCGTCGGCGCAGACGCCGGCTTTGCCGGCACCCCGAAGGGGTGAGCTGCGCAGCAGCGAATCAATCCCTTCCTCTCCGTCATATCGTAATTATAAATACACAATAAGATAAGTATTTATCAAGACCTCTTAAGGCGTACGACCTTCATGATCTCCATCTCTATACCGGCTATCTTTTCGTAGTAAACATAGTAAGTCAGATTGACCCGCTGTCCAGTAAGGTCTTTATAGGCTTTCTTGCGTTTGTATTTAAACGGCACGTCGCAGCCTTCTATCATCAATGTGTTGACAAGCCAGTCCCCCTCATATCTTTGAACGTGCGAGACAACCTTGCGGAAATCTGACTGTATCAGGGCCTTATGTTTGTCCAGCAGTTTATCTACGGTCGATTTCATATGGGGTTCTTATTTTGATTTTGCGACATGGGATAAGGCAAGGGCAAGTACCAGAACTAATAGAAAACATTACCCTGTTCAGAAATGGACAATCTATTAGATGCAAGTATCTTCAAAAGTGGGCCAGTCGAGCGCGCAATACAACACCCTGATAGACCTACGGGCCCCGAGTGCTTTTATCTGACGACCCACATTCCATAGGCGAACTGCCCGGTGCTTGGCGTTTCAACAGCTCCAACCGCGTCTGCATGAGCATCGATTCTAAGGATGCCGATTGGCCGATTGCGACCGACAAACCCCGATCAACGGTTGCCATGGCCTGCTCGATACAACCGCTATCCCCCTGCACCAGCGCCAGGTTGTTGAGGGCCACCGCCTGATTTGGATAAAGATTGAGAAGCTTCAGATAAACGGCTTCGGCCTTCGCCAGGCGACCCAGGGCATGAAACGCATTTGCAGTGCCGAAAAGGGCAACAACATCGTCAGGCCATCGCGAAAGCGCAGCCTGATAGGCGGCCAGCAGGGTCTTTGGGTCGGAGATTGTCTCCATGGCGACGACAGCAGAGATATACCGCTTTCTATCAACTTCCGCGGGCAGGTCGCCGGGCTGTAGAAGTACCAATCCCCAATGGCCGCCTTTTCCCCAGGTGGTATTGAACCGCCGGGCAGAAAGGGTGGAACGCTCTGTGACCCCGCTTCTCAGTACAATCTCGTTGTCGTCAAGAGAGTATCCTATGACTACAGCGTAGTGCCAAAGCGGGAAGATATCAGTGCCCAGATTCTGCAGGACCAGCACAGGCCGACCCGACACGAGTTCGGCGGTCAAGCTGGAGAGCTTTGGTTCGATGACATAGGGGATACGGCCGTAGCGGCGGCTTGCTGCGATCATTTCCACCTGAAAACTGCCCTTTTTTTCGGGTATGTAAACCAGAGGGATCAGTTCCTCCGGTGTGACACTCACTCCGCTGTAGGTCAGGGTCGTGGCGAGAGCGGCCGGGCCGCATTGATATCTTTTTTGGGGAAAGAAAGGTGTTTTTTCGAGTTCGGTCCGGGAAGGGTAAAGGGAATCCGCCGGAAGCCCCGGTGAAACAATGTCTCCCCGACCGGCGCAACCGGACAGAACAACCACAAGAGCGACCAGAATTCCGATGGGCCTCACGGAGTGAAACGCCATTCCTGAAATCAGGACAAGGCGCAGTCGCTAATCGATCGCGGAAAAAACATTGGTAACGCCGGTCAGATCGAGAATGAGCAGGACAACAAAGACGAGACCTATGAGGGCAAGCACATTACCTCCCGCGGGGAGATCGTCGATCTGCGCACTCAGTGCCTGAAGCTCCGAGTCCGTCAGGGCCGCGACGCGCTCTTGTGCAGCCTCTGGTGCAACACCCAGATGGATAAGAGTCTCACGAACATCATCCCTTGCCAGACCTGTCCTGACATGGTCAATCAGTTCTTGACGGTTTTCCAGTTGCTGCAGCGTCTGTGTGCCAATAGGAGCTGCCATCAAGAACTGTGGCATGGCACATACGCCCATGTTGACTATGAGCACATATACCAGAAACTTCTTCAGGAAAGATTTTTGCATATATTCCAACTCCAAATTTTATGCGGGACAGCGAGAGGAAAACGATTATCGTAGCTTGTTGCGTCAGTATCGGCTGTCCGGCGAGGGGCTTGAGCCCGTGCTAGCCGGCCTTCCCTTACAGGGAACGTAACCCTTTTTGTGGTCTTTCTATTGGTCCGTACAGCGTCTCAACTACGAGACATTCTCTCGGTGCGATTGCGGCCGTTTCGTTTCGCCTGGTAGAGCAGTCCATCAGCGGCCTGGACAAGCGCCTCGGCAGTCTTAGGTTCGCCGCCCTCCCAGGTAGCAATCCCGACCGAGATGGTCACGGGGATGCGTTGTCCCTCGAAGGTGAACTCCTCCAGCTCGACACGGTGGCGAATGCGCTCGGCGGTGATGAAACCGGCATCTGTCAGCGTCTCACGCATTATGAGCGCAAACTCCTCGCCGCCGTAACGGGCGAGGATATCTTCTGTACGCACGGTCACCTGCATGAGATTGGCGACACCGCTCAATATATGGTCACCTGCCAGATGGCCAAACGTGTCGTTGATCTTCTTGAAGTGGTCTATGTCCATCATTGCCAGTGACAAGACCTTGTTGTGCCGGGTGGCGTAGGCAAACTCGCTCGACAGGTGTTCGAGGAATGACTTCTTATTGAAGCATCCGGTTAGAGAATCGCGTGTCGCCAACTCGTACTGGCGACGCTGGAAGTCTTCTTCTACCGAGTCCTGGAAAGTGAACTTTAGGACCGCCGCGCCGATCTGGACCTTATCGCCTTCCTGCAGCGTGTGTGTCTCGATCGTCTGACCGTTGCAGAAGGTGCCGTTGGTGCTGTTGAGATCCATGAGAACGATCGAGCCGTCCGGCTGTATGTCGACCTTTGCGTGGTGTCGGGAAACGCCATATCCCTCGAAACGGATATGGGCTTCAGATGCCCGACCGATGATCATCTCGGCGTGCGAAAGTTTGTGCATAAGGCCGGCTTGGGAACCTGCCAGGACGATGAAGGAGGCGGTGCGTTTTTTAGACGCGGTAAACCGTTGCAGGTCCCGCGTGTCAAACATCAAGGTTTTGTCGTCGTGCTCCATCCTTCACCATTAACAATGCACTGATTTTTCCCTTTCGTAGCCTATTTCGTCTGTATCGGCTACCTGGCGAGGGGCTTTAGCCCGTCCGGGCCGGCCTGATTCTCATTGCATGCCGGTGTGGTGGCCAAGGCCCAGGAATGAAACAAGCTGGAACGGCTATGTCGTTATATCAGTCGCCCGGTGGTGAATCCACTTATGATAAACACTGTTCAAACAAACGGGGCCACCTCTGCCAGAGCTGCCTGTAAAAGCTTAACAGCGGTTATAGGAGCCTCGGCTTCATCGCTGTGCCGGGTGAGGGCACGGGAAAGATACACCTAAAACTTCAGTCCGTATTTTCCAAATGGGTGACGACATCCATGCTTTGATGGGGGATACCGATAATATCGATGCCGGTTTTTGTAATTATATAAAAAATCAGATGCATTCCCTCCGGATAACAATAATAGCCAGGTTTCACATCATCACGCTTTTTACCAAGTAATGGATTCTCCGAGATCCAAGTGAAACGAGATACCAGTAGGCGAATGTATTTGTCTGCCTGCTCTATATCCCATTCTTCATTTGTGTATAACCAGATTCTTTCCAAGTCGTCTTCGGCGAGTTTTCGGATTGAGTAGCTCGCTGTCATTTGATGTATTTCTTATGCATCGTCGCGATAAAGTTTTCACCATCGAAATCGTTTACTAAGGGGCTATTCTCTCCAGCTTGCAATTTTGATCTCAATGCCTGAAGTCTTATCTCATCCTCTTCGAGTTTTCTCAGGCCTGCACGAACTGCTTCGCTGACAGACTGAAATCTGCCTTGCTGTATTTTGTCAGCAATGAATTTGTCGAAATGTTCACCAAGGGTAACTGATGTATTTCTGGGCATAATACTCTCCTCCATAACGATGTATTAAATATTAATACATTAGCTGATGGATGGACAGGTTTGGACTAATGGTCCCCGGCTTTGCCGGCGCCCCGAAGGGGTGAGCTGGGCAGCAGCGAATCAATCCCTCTCATTTCATCAATAAAAACAATGAGTTATCGCTATGTTAAAATCTTTGGTGCGGTGATTGTTCTTTTTATTAAAATGTAATTAATCAATTAGTTAGAGGCCTAGCATCTGGTAACAGGCTGTGATTTCCAAGATCGGGCCCCAACCTTCTCCCGACGAGTGGGAGCATTTCGCTCATGTCGCCTCCCAAACGCCCGAAGCGGCGGTCCGGCGGGCAAATTCGGCAAAGTCGGTTGGCGCACGGCCGAGTGCACGCTGAACGCCGTCGCACACGTTGGCATTGCGTCCGTCGAGGACGGTGTCGAACAGGTAGTTGAGCAGCCACGCAATCTCTTCCGGTGCACCGGCATCGGAGATGGCGGTTGCAAAGACCTCCTTTGGGATCCGGACAAATTCCACCTTGCGTCCGGCTGCCCGGGAAATCTCGCGCGCCGCTTCGGTAAAGGTCAGCATTCGCGGGCCCGTGACTTCGTAGATCTCGCCGTTGTGGCTCCCGGGATAGCGAGATCCGGTGCGTAGGTAACGTACGCCGCAGTCACGCCATCGAGTGCCGCCTGCCATGTGCCTGGGTTATTCCATTCGAAAGCCGGTGTGGCAGAGCGGGAGGCGACGCGGGTCGGAATTCCGAGCGCCTTCAGGCGCTCCGCGACACGGCGCCCTGTCTTACCCGTTCCTCCCAGAACCAGGGTGATACCTTCAGGGGGGGTGGTATTGCTTGTTTGGATATTCATAGCTCTGTTCTCTTAACGTGAATCAACAGGCGACACTCAATCGTGTCGCCCGGGTGCTTCACCTGCCAGTTCGTGGATCTCCTCCGGCGTATAGCGGGGCGTGATGTGACGTGGGCAATTCCAGTCGAACGCCTGCACCTTGAGTACTACCAATCGCTCGATCTGGCCTGCGTATCCCGCAACCTCCAGTTGCTCGCGCAGCATGGCATCGTCAGCGGCTTCCGCGATGGATGCTTCGGCCCAGATCTTCAATCGTTGCTGGTTTGGGTAGTCCATCAATATCAACGAGGTCTTTCGGTTTGCCTCGATGTTGCCGGTGCTGATGTACTGACCGTTGCCACGGAAATCCGCATAGCCGATGACGGTATCATCGATCACTCTGAGAAATCCTTTTTCGCCGCCGCGAAACTGCACGTAAGGCCAGCCGTTCTCGCCGATCGTGGCCATGTAGAAGCTGTCGCGCGCCTGGATGAACCCTGTCTCCCTTGCGGTCAGTCGATACTGGTCCCCGGCCTGTTCCATGCGTGCATAGGAATCCCGTGTGCCGTAGCGTACCTGCGCTTTTTTGACACTGTCGGTGAACGCGTATCGGGTGAAGTTTTTGCTCATGGTCTTACCTCTTGATCGAAGTTTTCCGTATGGCCGGAGCGCTAGGGACTCCAGACTGCAGGAACCCCCGGATCCGGTTGGCGATCAACGGGCCGTCCTCTTCAAGCGCGAAGTGACCGGTATCCAGAAGATGGAACTCCAGGTTATCGAGGTCGCGCTTGTAGGGATGAGCCCCCTCGGCCGGAAATATGTAATCGTTCTTGCCCCAGACGATCAGGGTCGGCGGCTGGTGTTTGCGGAAGTATGCCTGCCAACCCGGGTAGTGGGGGATGTTGTTCTGGTAGTCGTAGAACAGCGCCAGCTGGATCTCCGGGTTGCCGTCGCGGGTCAGGTGCCGCAGATCCAGGTTCCAGTTGTCAGGGCTGATCTTGCCGGCATCGCGCACCCCGTGAGTGTACTGCCATTTGACACCGTCCGGCGAGATGAAGCCGGCCAGGGGCTCGGCATTCGCCGCTGACGGATCGCTCCAGTAGGTGCGGACCGGGTCCCAGAATTCGCGCAAACCTTCCTCGTAGGCATTGCCGTTCTGCACGATCAGCGACTGCACACGCTCCGGATGTTTGGCCGCCAGGCGAAAGCCTATGGGTGCACCGTAGTCCATCAGGTAGAGGCTGTAGCGATCGATGCCGAGCTGATCTACGAATGCCTCAACGAGCATGGCCAGGTTGTCGAAGCTGTAGTCGAACTTATCCGGCGGCGGCTGCTCGCTGTTGCCGAAGCCCGGGTAATCCGGGGCCACCACGTGGTATTTGTCCGCCAACGCAGGGATCAGATTGCGGAACATATGCGATGAGGTCGGGAAGCCGTGGAGCAGGAGGATGGTCGGCGCATTGCTCGGCCCCGCCTCGCGATAGAAGATCTCCACGCCGTTCACGCTGATGGTCTTGTGCCGGGTCTGATGCGTTTGCTGGATGCTTCCCTCGACAGTGGTCGTGACACTGGCGATCTGGGTCGCGGCGATACCCGTGTGAGCGACGGCAGCCAGCGTCAGCGCCAGAAGCGACGCCGACAGGTTCAGTCTGTTGACGGTTGAATGTGCATTGGTCATGGGTAGATTCCTCGTCTGGTATTTGTGAAATGGGTCTAGTCCGGGCTCGTTTGCCGGGATGGTGTTCATTCTTCGGTTAACGGATTGCTGATTGGATGTTTGTTCTACAGCAAACAGCGTGCCAAGTGAAAATAGCTATTAAAAACAAATAGATGATGTAATCCGGTCACCACAAGAATTTGTGATTCTCAAGAATCTGTGGCTTAATCCTCAAAAAACTGAGGAGAAATCCATGGCCGAACGGTTGTTTCAACAGGCTCCGACGCTGCTGGCAGTGCTGGATGAATACCTGGTCTGTCATCATCTCAGTCGGGGCTGGCGTACCCGGCTCGGTTTGTTGAATTCCGATGAAACGCAGGGCTTATCGATTTCAGGGCTGTTCCTGCTCGATGAAACGGTATCGTTGGAGGGAAAACTGCGGGAATCCCTGCGTGACGATGTATCAATGCAGGACATACCTGTTTCCCTGCTGGGCGAAAACGGCATGACCCAGGGACTGTTGTCCGCCTGGCCCATTCGATTGGAGTCAGGTTCGGCTGGTCTCTGCCTGGCTGCCACCTGCAATACCGATCTGGACCGGGCGCTCGATGAACTCCTGCGCTTACGCACGATGCACGAGCTGATACTCAACGCCGCGGGGGAGGGTATCTACGGTCTCGACAGGAACGGCATAGCCACGTTCGGTAATGCCGCTACCATGGAAATACTGGGTTGGAAGCCGGAAGACGTGATCGGAAAGAGGGTACACGATATCCATCACCACTCGCATCCGGACGGTTCGCCCTATCCGCATACCGAGTGTCCTATCTACGCCGCGTTACGTGACGGCGAGATACACCGCGTGGACGAAGAGGTTTTCTGGCACGTCGATGGTTCCCCGGTACCGATCGAGTACACCAGCACGCCCATCCGCCAGGATGGTGAGATCCAAGGCGCGGTCGTGGTGTTTCGCGATATCTCGGAGCGCAGGGAGATCGAGCATCAGCGCGAGGCCGCATTTCACGAGATTAAACAACTGAAGGAGCAGTTGGAACAGGAGCGCGATTATCTGCGCGATGAGATCAAGACTGGATCGGATTTCGGTGAGATCATCGGCGTCAGCGCGGCCCTGCAGCGCACCATGGCGCAGATCGACGCTGTCGCCGTGACACCCGCCAATGTACTGATTCTAGGTGAGTCAGGCGTTGGCAAGGAGATGGTCGCGCGCGCCATTCATGACAGGAGCGCGCGCGCGGACAAACCGTTGGTCAAGATCAATTGTGCGTCTATTCCCAAGGAACTGTTCGAGAGTGAGTTCTTTGGCCACGTAAAGGGCGCCTTTACCGGCGCCCATCGTGATCGCGTCGGTCGCCTTCAGTTGGCGCATAGCGGCACGGTGTTTCTCGATGAGGTGGGCGAGATTCCACCGGACCTGCAGGGAAAGTTATTGCGTGCTCTGCAGGAGCGAGAGTTCGAGCGGGTAGGTGACGATCGGACGATCAAAGTCGATGTACGCGTCGTCGCCGCCACCAATCGGGATCTTGAGGCCGAGGTCAAATCCGGCAGATTTCGGGAAGATCTGTACTATCGGTTGGGGGTGTTTCCTATCGTGGTACCCCCGCTTCGCGACCGCCGTGAAGACATAGGGCCTTTGGCAGAGCATTTCCTGTCGCGTACCTGCGTGGATCTTGGCCGCGATCCGATGCGTTTATCGAAACAGCAGGTACAGCAGCTCACGGGGCGTCGCTGGCCCGGCAACATCCGGGAACTCAGGAATGTCATCGAACGTGCCGTGATCCTCAGCGCCGGCAATCGCGCACGCCTCGACCTGGCGATGCCCGATGATGCCGACACTCAGCCAGATGCCATAATTGACCTGACGCCGTCGGACAGGACAGATTTCGTCACAGACTCAGAGATGAGGGAGCGTGAAAAGGCCAACATGATCGCAGCATTGCGATATGCCGGCTGGCGCGTATGGGGTCCGGATGGCGCCGCTGGACTATTGGGGATCAAGCCCTCTACCTTGACCTACCGCATGAAGGTTTTGGGCATAACCAGGCCGAGTTGAGCCCCGGGTTAGCAGGTCTATGCTGCAACGCGCATCAAAGCGTCCATTCCCACCTGCCCCTCGATCCAACCAATAAGCAAGCCGGGGTGCCCCATTTCTCTTGAGCCTCACACGGAGACACAGAGACACGGAGGTACGGAAAAACCAGGGGAAAAAGGGTTCATTGCGTCATGAGCTAAGAGTTGGGCCAATGTTGGAGACATCTCCGGTATTTTCTGGGCACCGGCCTAATACAAGAATGCAACATCCCAGCAGCTGTCGATTTCTGTTTTTCCGCCATTTTTCACCCCGTGGCTCCGTGCCTCCGTGTGAAATAGTTCTTTTTATTTCAAGGTATCGGTAACGATATACCACGAGATAGCTTAGACATGTAGGTAATCGGGTAAACATATGGGTAAAGGCGGTTACGGGATCCACCTCGTTGTAACGGAGTAGAAACTGTTGAGTGAAACTGCTGTCGAGAATGCGCTCGAATCTTTTCCTCAGCAACTTCCATCGTCCGTAGATCGGTTCTTTCGGTGTGACGATCTCCCCGCTTTCCAGCGCCAGCATGAATTCGGGATCCGATTCCATGTACATCAGCCAGGCATAGTCGCTCATCCCCTCATCCGCTTCCTGAGCCAGGAAAGGTGCCGACGGGCTGTCACCGGTATCTTCCAGATACTGCTGGTATCGGGGGAGTTCTATTTCCGGCAGTTTGGATTCAAAGTAATAGTCTATGGCCTCTTCGAAGACCTGCTCATCGTCTGTCTGAAACAGGAAAAAGACCAGGCAATTGGCGAGCACCAGTAGAAACGTTACCGTGGGGAAGTTCTTGGCTGTGACCTTCTTGTGTACCGGGACGATCAACATGGGGTTTAACCGGGGTGGGCTTTTGTCGGTCTAATCGGCATCAATGCAAGCTTCTCGAATAATGTCATGAGGTACACCAGGGAAACAATCGGGCTACAAAAAGCATACCTTACTGAAACAATTCGGATACAAAGATCATTCAAACTTCTTTGCAGATGTGCATTGGCTTCCGCCAACGGGATTCAGACCCGCTGGTTACACAACGATTGATCTGGAGATATGCCATGAAACGCCTGCAGGAGTTGGCCTGGTGGTACTGGTTGGTAACCCTTTTGCTGCTGACAGGCGCACTTGCGGGCTGGCCATTGGGTTTTATACCTGTTATCGGGTTTACAGTCCTGCAGAATCTGCACTTTCTGGTGCGGGAGGGCTCCGTCAAGGCCTTTCCGGTGCAGGTGCGAATCGGCTACCTGGCCTGGATGGTTGCAGGGCTCTGGGGGCCGCTGGGTTTCTTACACTGGATTCAGTTCGCTGGAACCCTGGCAGCCATTCTTGTCGACTATTGTCCCATGGCCCGGATGGTATCCCTGATGCCCTGGAACAGGCGCTTACCACTTACCCCCGGGCTGGTGATGAAAACCTTCCTTAGTAAACCGGTGAGTGGAAGCATTCTGGATACCGTTACGTGACCGGTCGATGACCCCTTATTCCTGCCCTGATGGGACACAAAGTTGGCTGCTATACTCAGTACTGTCCCAAAACGAGGGAAACAGTGTGAACGATTCCGTGCGTGTACTTGTGGTGGACGATGATCCCGATGTGCGGGATCTGCTTGAAGACTATCTCTCGGAGCAGGGCTACGAGGTTACCGCGGTCGACAGCGCATCCGTTGCCCGGGAGTCCATCGATCAGGCGGTGCCGAACGTCGTTTTGCTCGACGTGGGGTTGCCCGGTGAGGATGGCTTGAGTCTGGCGCGATACATCCGCGAGTCCTTGGATATCGCAATCATCATGATCTCCGGCGCCGGCGAGACCGTGGACCGGATCGTTGGGCTGGAGGTTGGTGCAGACGACTATGTTGCAAAGCCTTTTGATCTCCGTGAACTCAAGGCGCGTTTAAAGAGTGTGCTGCGCCGTTACCAAAGTGCGGCGCTGCATAATGTGCCGGTCACGGATACGGGCACAATGAAAACCCGCAGGGTCCCTGTCGGCGAGCGATGGCTGGATCTCGACAGCCAACAGCTGTTCGACGAGGAAGGGGCGGAGATCCCCCTGACCCGAATGGAGTTCGAATTGCTCGAGGTTCTGGTCCAGCGTCCCAACCGGCCGTTGACACGGGATCAATTGCTGAGTCTCACACAGAACCGGGATTGGAACCCTTATGACCGCAGTGTGGATATTCGCATTGCCAGGCTGCGGCGCAAGATTGAACCCGGTTCGGAGAAACCCCGTTGCCTTCGAACCGTTCGAGGTGTGGGATACATGTATGTGCCGGCGAGGTTGGGATAAGCAGAACATGAAAGCTTTTCATACACCGATACCCGAGTCAGAGGCCTCAGATATTGTGCGGAACGCTTTCGAATGTGCTGCTGAAGCGGTCGCAAGCATCGGGGAGGAAGGTATCTTCGAGGTGCTGGTATCGGGCGCGGTCAGGGCATTGGGAGTGGATCTGGCTTTCATCGCTATTATTGCGGAAGAAGGCACAGACAAGGTCCAGTCCATTGCAGTCTGCGACCGGGGCAGCATAGAGCCGAACTTTGAATATGCTTTGGAGGGCACGCCGTGCGAAGGCGTGGTGGGCCAGAGGTTTCGTTTCTACCCCGAGGGCATTCAGACGCTTTTCCCGGATCCCCACGTAAAGGAGATCGATGGTATCGGCTACGCCGCAATTCCCTTGTCTGACTCACGGGGGCGTTCCATGGGATTGATGGCGGTAATAGACCGCAAGCCGTTGCGTGACCGTGCCCTGACCGAATCGGTTCTCAAGATTTTCTCTGTTCGCGCTGCAGTCGAACTCGAGCGGCGTAATGTCGATGAAGCCCGTCGGCGTTCGGAAGAGAGCTACCGGAGTGTCTTCGAGGCCGCCGAGGATGCACTTTTTATCCATGATCCCGATTCCGGTGCCATCCTGGATGTAAACCCCAAGGCCTGTAAAGTATATGGCTACACACGCGAGGAAATGCCTGATGTGGATATTGGTATGCTTTCCTCAGGCAAGCCGCCTTACACCAGGGAAAATGCACTGTCGTTGATCGAGCGGACAAAACGGGAGGGACCCGTTCGTGTGGACTGGCAGGGAAGAAACCGGGACGGGACTTTGCATTGGGACGAGCTCTATCTGAAGCGGGTCAAGATCGGCGGTGCCGACCGCATCCTTGCCGTCACGCGCGATATCACGGACCGCAAGCATGCCGCGGAGGAGAGGGTGAAGCTGGAAGCGCAGCTGCGCCAGGCCCAGAAGATGGAAGCCATAGGCCAGCTTACCGGGGGCATCGCTCACGACTTTAACAATATTCTGACGGGTGCCATGGGCTATCTGGTCCTGGCACAGGAACAGGCAGAAGGCTACGACAATATCAAATTGGCAAAGTATCTGGACCGGGCCGAGCGGTCCGGCCAACGTGCAAAGGCGCTTATCCAGGAGATGTTGACTTTCAGCCGGGGACAGCGTGGTGAATCCAGATCGCTTCAACTGGGGCCGCAGCTAAGCAACTCGGTTCAGCTTCTGCAGTCGAGCCTGCCATCCAGTGTGGAAATCCGGACAGATTTCACGCCGGGCATACCCTGTGTGCTGCTCGATCCACTGCACGTCGAGCAGGTTCTCATGAATCTCTGCATCAATGCCCGGGATGCAATGAACGGCAAAGGAAGGCTGAGCATCTCCCTGGACACGGCTGACTGCGAAGATTGTGTGTGCAGCTCCTGCCATCAACCGGTCCATGGTTCCTTCGTGGAACTGGCCGTTACCGACACGGGTCCGGGCATTGCAGACGATGTGTTGGAGCGCATGTTCGAGCCCTTCTTCTCAACCAAGGATGTGGGCAAGGGTAGCGGCATGGGTCTGGCCATGGTGCACGGTATCGTGCACGAGTACGGTGGGCACATTAAGGTCGAAACCTCTCCAGGCAAAGGCTCCGGAATCCACATCTGGTTTCCCGCATGGTTCCCGGAAGTGAAGGGCGGGGACGGAGCAGTGGGGGAGTCAACCACAGAATCCACGGATTTGCAGAAACAGATCCTTCTGCATGGACGAGTCCTGCTGGCCGATGATGAGGCTTCGGTGCGGGAGTTCATGGAGGATCTGCTCGGAAACTGGGGGCTCGATGTAACTCTGGTGGAGAACGGTGTGGAGGCCTGCAGTGAATTCGCCGCTGACGCGGACGGGTTTGACATGGTCATACTGGATCAGACCATGCCGCGAATGACAGGTATTGAGGCCGCGGAGCAGCTGCACAAGATTCGTCCCCATGTGCCCGTGATCCTATACACGGGATACAGCGAGCAGCTCACCGAAGGGCGGGTGACCGCTGCCGGTATTTGCGACCTGGTGCGCAAACCTCTGGATATTCCCAGGTTCCGAACCCTGGTTGAATCCTACCTGTCGGGAACGGCGACCCGATAAGTATAAGGGTTATCGTTGGCGCGGGCTGAATTGAGCCCGAAACCTTCCTGAAACAATTCACTTACAAAACCCGGACATTCAGAAATCCTCCCGATACATTCGTCCTCTATGCTTTTCCTCAAGCGGGAAGGAGATGTAGTTTTCTCTGATTCACGCGAAAACCCAGAATCATTGAACGAAAGAGGAAAACTTAATGAATAATCGATATAGCGATGTGATTGGCATGAACGCACAACTGGTGGGAATGTGAGATTCGGTCATTTCCCTTCACCCTGTGCATTAAAACAATTTCCCAGGAGACTATTGATATGCAACCGACAACTTACCAGACAGACACCCAGAAATATGCCAAATGCATCGAGGTGTCAAAACGTATCCGATGGGATATAGATCAGGACCTGATTCGCGGCCGGCAGTTTGACTTCAACCAGAAGTTCCTGCCTGACGGCCTCTCGCTGGTCAACGAACTGGAGTTTCTCAACAGTGACGAACAACGGCTGTTGAGCCAGATTCAGGGCCGCAGCTATGCCAACATCTTTGGCCTGGTGGAACGGTTCATCAACGCCAAGGTGCTGGAGGTCAGCCGCGAGCATTGGCTCGGCGATCAGACCGCCCTGGAGGCACTGATCCGCTTCAGCGACGAAGAACTCAAGCATCAGGAGATGTTCCGGCGCATCGAAAATATGATTGGCGACGAGATGCCTGCGGGATATAGGTTCATGCCGGAGCCCAATGATGTTGCGGCCGCGGTGCTCTCGAAATCCACCTGGGCTGTGCTGGCGCTGACCTGCCACATTGAACTTTTCACGCAGGCGCACTATAGGCAGAGTATTGCACCGGATCCCGGTTTGTCCGGACTTTTCAAGGACATCTTCCTCTATCATTGGCGGGAGGAGTCTCAACACGCCATTCTCGATGAACTTGAATGGACACGCGAGCACGCCAGTCTGGATACGGAGGAGCGGGACCAGGCCGTCAATGACCTGATCGAACTGGTGGCAGCTATCGACGGAATACTGCAGATACAGTCGGAAGCGGATGCCGACTATTTCTTCGGAATTTGCGGGCGCACGCTTGACGAAAACCAGAAGAAGAACGTGAAAGAAGTGCTGCTCAAGGCTTATCGATGGCAGTACATCGTCTCGGGTGTGCAGGAGCCGCGTTTCAATGCACTGCTTGGAAACCTGACCACCGAAGCCCAAGGTGAACGCATTGGAAAAGCCTTGGCGCCTATCTTCAATTGAGGAAAACCACCGGCTCCGATTCTTATCGGAGCCGGTTTTTCTATGTGAGGTACGCTAAGGCCACCTGAGATGGAGGGGAAATCGGCCATTGGTTTCAGGCAAAAGCCCTTCCTCGGCCAGCAAGCGGTACTGCCTTTGATTTCCCCGATAATCGGCGATTCGTCTTTGACCGGTCATCAGCCGATGCCATGGCAATTTGCTTCCCGCAGGCAGTTTACGCAGCCATGCCAGCACCTGTCGAACATGTACGCTACAGAGTTTGGCCATATCCCCATAGCTGCAGTAGCGCCCCGAAGGAATCGACGCCAGATTGGTATGGAAAACCGTGCGCATCTCTTCACTGACCATGAGCCCGTACCCGACGTATACGCCTGTGAATCTACAGCAGATTCCGTTGTAGAAAAAACACCGTCTCTTTGAGTGCCTGTGCCCCGGCCTCTTTGTTCCCGCCGACTACACCAATGGAGCCGGAACAGCCCCATATGATGCTTTTCAAATTCTTGCTGTGGACGAACCTGCCGGTGGATTCCTCGATATACTCATTGGGCCGTACCTCGCGAATCAGACAGGAGGCGGGTGTCACGCCACCAGTTGGGGACCAGGCAATGTTCTCCAATACCGGGTGATCAAAACCGTGCCTGGCACCTTCATGAACAATTATATCGGCCTGCTGCATCGGATTGACTGTCCGAAACTGCTGCAGCAACTCCGTACATAGATAGGGCGGCGTGACTTCGTCTGCACCGCCCGTCTGGATCAGGATCGGGGCGCCGGTGGTACGGGGAGTCAGGAAGCGCAAACCACACCAGGGATAGTAGGCGATATGGGCTGCGAACGATTCTCCTTTGCGGGTGAGTGCGTTGCGTACCGATTCCAGGGAGGCATAAAGGGCGGCAATACCACCCTTGGAAAATCCGATCACGCCGATCCGGGATTTGTCGATACCGGGTTGTGCGCTCAAATAGGCGAGTGCCGCATAGGCATCGGCGACCATGGAAAATTCGGTGACCAGGGTTTGTTCCTGGGTTGTGGTGCTTACACCGCGCGGTTGAAAACTGTCCACTGCCAGGACCGCAAATCCCAGAGAGGTAAACAGGTCCGCATACTGCCGGTCATGCACACCCTGTCCAAACGAGGTGTGCAAAATAACCAATGCAGGTGCCGGACCCGATGAACCGGGCTCTGGTTGCCGCAGCCAACCGAAGATCCGGCGATTGGGTGTGGCAGTGTTGGCCAGCAGTTCATCGACGAAAACCGGATCCGCGCTGTCGAGCATGACACGTTCGCCGCCGACCTTGCTCGCGCATCCGCCGAGGGAGAACAACCCGGCCGCAAGGCAACAGGCGTAAAGCAGAGCACGGCCGCAAGGGTGTGACATCGACCTCATACGAATACGACTAGCCAACCTCCACAAGGCTCGGGGTGTAATCCTCCGGCGGTTGGTAGCCAAGCAACGCAATGCAGGTGGCGGCGAGGCTGGCGATGCCGGCTTCCTGAACCTGTGCCAGTCTGGCGTTTGCCACCCCTGAAGGATCATAGATAATGGCGGGAACCGGATTGAGCGAGTGGGCCGTCTTCGGCATGGGCTTGCCCTCGTCGTCGAGCTTGAGTTCCCCGGTCTTTTTGTTCAATTCGCACATGTCATCCGAATTGCCGTGATCGGCCGTGCAGACCATGATGCCCCTGGCGCTTTTTACCGCCTCCATGAGCCTGCCCACCTCTTCGTCAACCGCTTCTACCGCAATCTTTACCGCATCGAAGACACCCGTGTGGCCAACCATGTCCCCGTTGGGATAGTTCAGACGAATAAACCTGTACTCGCCGCTTTCGATGGCGCTGACGACGGCATTGGTGACCTCGTCCGCCTTCATACGGGGAGCGTCTTCGAACGGACAGACGTCCGACGGGATTTCCTGCCAGGTTTCGGTATCGAACTTCCCGGAGTTGTTGCCGTTGAAGAAGTAGGTGACATGACCGAATTTCTGGGTTTCGGAGATGGCAAACTGTCTGACGCCGGCATTGGAAAGGTATTCACTCATCGTGCGGTCGATCTGCGGTGGAGAGACCAGGTACTTTTCCGGTACGCACAGATCGCCGTCATACTGCATCATGCCCGCATAAAGCACATCCGGTTTGGCGCCCCGATCGAATTCGGTCAGTTCATCGGCTTCAAATGCCTTGGTGATTTCCAGTGAACGGTCGCCGCGGAAGTTGAAGAAGACAACGCTGTCACCGTCCCTGACAGGTCCCACGGCGCTGCCGTCGCGCTCGATCACGAAAGCGGGCAGATCCTGGTCCAGGATCCCGGGTGATTCCTTCCGAAAGGTTTCGATGGCTTCCCGCATCGTGGGAAAAAGACGGCCCTCGCCTTTTACATGGGTTTTCCAGCCGCGTTCCACCATGCTCCAGTCCGCATTGTAGCGGTCCATGGTGATATTCATGCGGCCCCCGCCCGAGGCCACGCAGAAATCCACCGAGCCGTCAGCATTGATACTCTCCAGAAATTTCCCGAAGGACTCGACATAGGAGAGTGCTGATGTGGGTGGTACATCACGGCCGTCTATCAACGGATGTATGCGCGCTTTTTTCACACCTTCAGCTTTCGTCCTGGACAACATTGCCTCCAGATGCCTGACGTGGGAATGTACGTTTCCATCTGAAAACAGACCGATAAAATGCAGGGAAGACTGATTGGTGTTCACATTGGCCACCAGTTCCTTCCAGATCTCGTCTTCGAACATGGAACCGGAGGATATCGCATCGTTGACCAGTGCGGCCCCCTGCGCGAAGACGCGACCGCAGCCGATGGCGTTATGGCCCACTTCGGAGTTGCCCATATCGCTGTCGTCGGGCAGCCCCACCGCTTTACCGTGTGCCTTAACCTCGGTGTAGAGTGCGTGCTCTCGCAGCCAGTCCAGATTGGGCGTTTCGGCAATCCTGACATAGTCACTATCCGGGTGCTTACCGATCCCCACACCGTCCATCACCACGAGTACCACCGGTCCCTGCGGACCGCTGAAGGCTCCGTTTTTCTGCAATTCTTCCATTTCAGTAATACCTCTGAAAATTGTGACTAATTGTCATGAATCCGTAACTCCGCGGAGACGGCGGCACAATGGGTGGTTCGCCAGGTCAGCCTGGGCCCGCACCGGCACCTGCTCTGGGGGTGTGAAGCATGGATTATCTTACCTTAATCCTGAATATGCCATCGAATTGGCAACGGCATCACTCATCAGGATTGCCGGATTCGACAGGGGCCCAGTGCTTCCCGCAGAAGCCGACTATATCCGGGGGGAGGGCCGTGTCCCCGGGTTCGGCATCCAATAGCCAGTTGCCGATGTCCCGCAGCACGGTCCCGGCCTGCAGATCCCTCGTCAGCATGTGGTATCCGTTCCGGTACAAGACAACCGTCCATTGGTTTTTCGACTGGCGGGAAGATCCGGTGATGAACGCGCAGGTCGGCGCTTTCGGAATGATCTCGTCTCGTTCTCCGTAGAGCAGCAGGACCCTGGTGATCCTGATATCAGGATCTGTCATGGAGCCATCCATGAGATTGCCGATACCGTACAACACATCCGCCCGAGTCGCCTTTATCACCTTTGGATCCCGACCGAGCGCACGCAGCATCTCAATATTGTCACTGGCCATGATATCCAGGCCTTCCCCGGTAAATTTCTGGTCGGGAAAGGTATGAGCAGCAAACCATAACGCGGCCCGCTGGTAAGCGGGCATGGCGCTCCGGGACCAGACAGCTGGAGCCACGAGGATCAGGCCCTGAACTTCCGGGTCCATATATGGAAGAGAGGTGAGCGCCACGGCACCTCCCATGCTTTCCCCGAGTACGTACAAAGGGCAGTCAGGATACTGCTTGCGAATCAGGCGGGTCATGATGCCGAGATCCTTCGCCAGGCGTTCACTGCCATGCCAGAAACCAATTCCCTCGGTATCGCCGAAACCACGTTGATCATAGGCAATAAGATAAATTCCCAGTTCGGCCAGATAGCCACCGGTAGTCTTGAAAGCGTTTCTGTAATCATTCAGGCCATGGGCCGCGAGCACGACCCTGACACACGCCTCCTTGTTCTGCCAGCGTGACAGGGGCAACCGGTAGCCATCGTCCATAATCGCATAATCATCGTGCAGAGACGGGGACGTCTTCCCGTTGCCTCCCGGGTACACATAGGGTCTGGCGCAGGCACAACATATCGCCGCCAAAATTGCCAGAAGTGTGGCGGTCAGGGCATTACGCAAAAGGGGTCGGAGTGATTTGATTTTGGTCAATACTTGATACAGTTAAGCCAGTACGGTAGGAAGCCGTTGTCAAGATAGCACAAGGAATGTGTAATGCCCCGTAAACCTCGGCGTTCCCGCCAATTACGTCGCTATAATGTCAGGCTCCACGCCTATTGTTTAATTCTGAGTCATGTTCATCTATTGATGACCCCCAAAAGTGATAAAATCTGCGTAGAAATTAATCACTCCGACCATTTTCCTCTTTCTTCGGATCTGACATGCATAAGCTTATGAGAATATTTTCTACCCACCCCTGGTGGGTAGTTTTCGTTCTCTTTGTGCTCTCTCTGCTATCCAGTGTTCAAATAGGAAATGTCCGAATCCAGATTTCCGCTGAGGAATTACTGGTTATGGACGATCCTGAACGGCGAATCTTCGAAGAGATGCGGGCACGATTCGGCGATGATGAATTAGTCCTGGTTCTGTTGCAGGACGAGCAGCTTCTGGAAAAGGAAAAGCTGGAGGCAGTAAAGTTATTCATAACAGAAGTGGAGGCACTTCCCTTTGTCGGAAAAACCGAAAGCCTGTTTTCCGTTCCCCATCTAAAAACAGTTGAAGGGTTCCTCGACAAGGAACCTTACCTGGCAAGTGTCCCCGCTTCGGATCAGAAGGCCCGTGAATTACTCGATCAGGCCCTTATCAATCCGTTTGTTGAGCATGTGCTGCTTTCCCCGGACGCCAAGGTCATGGTAGTGGCGGTCATCCTGAACGAACAGGGAATCGACGACCTTTCCGTAACGGAAGCCATCGATGGACATCTTTCCGGTCTGAAAAGTCAGTTTGGCGATGCCTTTGCTATCGGGTCGCCCTATGTTCGAACGGAAATAACACAAAAAATAAGGCAGGAACAAAGCCGTCTGTTTCCGCTGGCCATTGCGGCCCTGCTAATTGCCCTCTTCCTGCTCCTTCGCCAATTGATTGATATTATTACTCCCATCCTTACCGCGGGGATCAGCATACTCTGGACCCTGGGTCTCATGGGTTTGCTGGATATTCCTCTCAATATCGTAACATCGACCGTCCCGATACTGCTGATCGTGGTCGGATCAACAGAGGATATTCATCTGTTGTCAGAATTTCGCCATGGCCAGAAAGACGGGCTCAAGACGCAACAGGCATTGCAGCGCATGTCACGGAAGATGGGTCGCACGGTATTGCTGACCTTTATTACCACCTATGCGGGATTTCTCTCCGTAGGAGTGAGCCGGATAGAGGTACTCTGGCAGTTCGGTTTTCTGGCATCCACCGGGCTCCTGTTTAATTTCCTCGTGACCATCTCCCTGGTTCCCGCCCTGCTTTCCCTTACCGGGCGTTGGCGGTTGGATGGCGGATCAAGACTTTTCGGAAAAGTTAACCTGACCCTGGCAAAGAAATACTGGATCTGGCTGGAGCAAAACCGGAAGAAGGTGTTCGTGCTGTTCGGGCTGTGCACCCTGGTTGCCGTTGCAGGTTTTCCTGGCATCCATGTCAATCACCATGCGATCGATAGTCTCGGCGACGACTCCAGGGCGCGTCGCCACCTGGAGACGGTTAACGAGAAACTGGCCGGGTTAGAGTCCTTTTCCGTAATACTTGACTCAGGCATAGAGGATACCTTTTTAAAGGTACGATATCTGGAGGAGCTCAGGGAGATCCAGGACTATATCCGGGAAGCGGGGTTATCGAAATCCACGACCTCTTTTGTCGATTATCTGGCATTGTTGAACGGAGCCTTTCAAGAGCTGGAAAACCCGGAATTACCCTATTCGGACGACGTTGTCGACGAGTTGATGCTTTTTCTGAACTATGAGCGTATACGTGCCTATGTATCTGAAGATTACAGCAGCGCACGGATTGTGGTGCGCCACAATATATCCTCCACCCGACAGCTGCAGGAATACATAGAAGATCTGCATGCATTTGTCGATTCCAACCTGGATCCCGGACTGGACGTCAGAATCTCCGGAAATTCGGTGCTTGCTTTATCGGCGACACACGCAATGATCAGCGGACAATTACAATCCATTCTTCTGCTGTTGGTATTCTTTGTCATAATCATATCGCTGCTCTTCATGGACCTGAGAGTGGGTCTTCTGGCGTCCATACCCAATATTTTTCCCGTGATTGTGCTGTTTGGCGTGATGGGTTATGCCGATATCCCATTGAATATAGGTACTGCCATGGCGGCAGCCATAGCAATCGGAATCGCAGTAGACGATACCATGCACTTTATGCTGCGCTACAACCAGGAAATCAAGGCGTCGAAAAGTCAGTCCGGGGCCATGCACTTGACCATCTACGAAGAGGCATTACCGGTTGTATCCACCTCTGTCGCACTGATTGCCGGTTTTCTTGTTTTCGCCTTGTCCGGGTTCGAGCCATTGGCACAGTTCGGAATGTTGAGCGCCCTGGTGATCGGAACTGCCCTCGTTGCCGACTTTACGATTACACCGCTGGTTATATCCACTCTACGCCTGGTCACGCTTTGGGACCTGATGTCCTCAAGACTTAGACAGCAGATCATCCCTCGAAGCCAGTTATTCAAGGGAATGCGGCAATGGCAGATTCGAAAGTTCATACTTTCAAGTACGGTTCTGGAGTTTTCCCCCGGTGAAACGGTTTTCAAGAGGGGCGACGAGAGCGAAGAGCTCTTTCTGGTAATGGAAGGTCTGGTTGAAGTCAGCATACCGATCTCGAGCGGACCGGATAAAACCCTGGTGGTTGATCAATTTGGTACGGGCGAGTTGTTTGGTGACGTGGCCATGCTGGCCATGGAACGCCGTCGAACCAACGCCGTGGCAATCGCACCCACCAGCATTTTGGTATTAACGAGGGAGTCAATAAACAATACAACCAATTTTCATCCATTCATCGCATCACGGCTTTTTCTGAATCTTGCCACAGACGTCAGCAAGCGCTGGGTGAAATTCATTGTTAAACTTCGTAAAGAGACAAAAAAAATCGATCGGGAAGAGGAGGAAGCAAAAGATGCAGAGCGCTGATCAACTACCGGCCTCAAGCTGCATCGGGGAGTTGCCATTCACTGGACCGGCAGCCGTGGCGTTGTTGTTTTGTGGTTGGAGGTCAGAGGGTCTATTGCTGAAGCGAATCGGGTTCCTTCTTATAGGGATGATCGCTTTGACGGCTTCCGGAGCCGGCATGACCGCTCGTATGCCGCTTTCCTTTGCTGAGCCCTACAGCGGGAAAAAAGTGAATAACTATCAGGTCACTTTGCCGGTTGCGCGCTCGGAGAAACGCCTTTTCATGATTCCCGAAGCCTGCGAAGCGGCAATGTCCAGTTTCGCCTCGGGTGCGTCTCAGTGGGGTACGAGAGTGGAACAGCGAATGTGGTGGAAGGTGAGGGGTGATTGCCAATACTATGGATTTTTGTATCGATTTCCCAAGATGCCGTCGGAAGACTATGTCAGCAGTTACGATTTCATGAATGCCTACTTACGGGATATCCCCATGGGAGCAAGATGCGCGGCCCTGGAGAATCCCGCCAGTATTCCCGGCTGTGAGCCGTTCCCCCCCGGTGTTCCCGATCTTTCCCGACTACTGCCCTTTGTCGACCGGGGGATGGAGACGCCACGAATCGACGTAAGTCCCTGTCAGATGCAAAACGGTATTTTTCGCGGGCGGGTAATACAGGATAAAGACGGCGTACACTGCGAGGCAGACCTTTCCGCTCCCGGTTTTCGCGTGATATCGGTGAACTACGCAGACGTAAACGGTGATGGGTATCTGGACGTCGTTCTGAGACTGATCCCATTGGGCCGGCATGCGGGGCGAATGCCTTTGATACTGCCGCTAACACGCAAAGATCCAAATGGGGTCTTTACCGTGCCGACAGGTACAGTTCTGCCGGAAGTGCCGGGCAACCAATAAAGTTGCCGACATATCGGTTAATAACTGTTTGCTTTTCGGGTATATTTTTTTAGATTGTTGCTTTTCCGCCCCGAAAGTGGATGAATGGTTTCCAAGATCAAACAGCAGGAGTTCGAGTAATGTGTACGGTTTGCGGCTGCGGTGAAGGCGAGACCCGTATCGAAGATCACCATCACGGGCATGATCACGATCATGGTCACGAACACCACCACCACGCCGACGGGCACACCCACGACTATGGCCAGGGTCCCGCGCACGCCCATGCCCCCGGCCTGAGTCAGGCACGCATGGTGCAGATCGAGCAGGATATCCTCGGCAAGAACAATCAGTATGCGAATGCCAACCGTCTCTGGCTGAACGGGCACGGCGTCCTGGCGCTGAATCTGGTTTCGAGCCCCGGTTCCGGCAAGACAGCGCTGTTGACCCGGACCATCAGCGACCTGGGGGGCAAACTGAAGCTGTCCGTTATCGAGGGTGACCAGCAGACCGCCAACGACGCACAACGTATTCGCGAGACGGGTGTCAAAGCCCTGCAGATCAATACCGGAAAAGGCTGCCACCTGGACGCGCACATGGTGGGCCACGGGATCGAAACCCTGAAACCGGAAGATGACAGCGTGCTGTTCATAGAGAATGTGGGCAACCTAGTCTGCCCGGCCGCCTTCGACCTGGGGGAGGCCCACAAGGTGGCGATCCTCTCGGTCACCGAGGGCGAGGACAAGCCCATCAAGTATCCTGACATGTTCCATGCTGCCGATCTCATGCTTTTGAACAAGGTTGATCTGCTGCCTTATCTCGAGTTCGATACCGATAAGTGCATCGAGTATGCAAAGCGTGTTAACCCGCGCATCAAGGTATTGCAGGTCTCAGCTACCAGCGGAGAGGGTATGGAGCCCTGGTATCGGTGGATTCAGGCCACCCGGCAACTGGCCCTGATCGGGCGCTGAACATGTGTCTGGCGTTGCCCGCGCGGGTGGTATCCATCGATGAGCAGACCGACATGGCCATCGTGGCCCTGGGTGAGATAAAGAAAGAGATTTCCCTGGCGCTGGTGGAGGACGTGCAGATAGACGATTTTGTGCTGATCCACGTTGGCTACGCGCTGAACAAGGTCAGCCCGGAAGAGGCGGAGCTCACACTTGCCATGTTCGCCGAGGCCGGATTGGTGGAGCGGGACAGTTGAGATATGTAGAGGAGTTCCGCAGTCAGGATCTGGCGCTTAAGCTGGCCAGGACCATCAAGCGGGAATGCGATCCGGACCGCCAGTACAACCTCATGGAGTTCTGTGGCGGACATACCCACGCCATTTTCCGGTTTGGCGTGCAGGATCTTTTGCCCGAAAATCTGAGGTTCGTGCACGGCCCGGGTTGTCCTGTGTGTGTATTGCCCATCGGTCGCATCGACAATGCCATCCATCTGGCCACGGAACACGGCGTGATTCTGTGTACCTATGGCGATATGATGCGGGTGCCCGCCAGCGGCCGCAAGAGCCTGCTCAAGGTTAAGGCGGAGGGGGGCGATGTACGCATGGTCTATTCGACCCTGGATGCCCTGAAGATCGCCCGCGAGAATCCGCACCGGGAGGTCGTATTCTTCGCCATCGGATTCGAGACCACCACACCGCCTACTGCAGTCGCGATCAAGCAGGCCCAGGCGGAGGGCCTGAAAAACTTCAGCGTATTCTGCAATCATGTGCTGACCCCCGCTGCGATTCAAAACATCCTGGAATCGCCGGAGGTCCGGGAAATGGGCCCCGTGACCATCGACGGTTTCTTCGGCCCGTCCCACGTCAGTTCGATCATCGGCAGCCGTCCTTACGAATTTTTCTCCGAGGAGTTTCAGAAGCCTGTCGTGATCGCCGGCTTCGAGCCCCTGGATGTGATGCAGTCTGCCCTGATGCTGATCCGCCAGATCAACGAGGGACGCCACGAGGTGGAGAACGAATACACGCGAGTGGTTTCCCGTGAAGGCAATCTCAAGGCCCAGGCCCTGGTCGCCGAGGTTATGGAACTTCGCCGCAGCTTCGAATGGCGCGGCCTGGGACTGGTACCTTACAGCGCCCTGCAGATTAACAGTGCCTACGAAACATTCGATGCGGAAAAAAGGTTCGAGATACCGGCGATTCAGGCATCCGACGTAAAAGGATGTGAATGTCCGCGGATCCTTCGGGGCGTCAAGAAACCTACAGACTGCCAGCTCTTTGGAACCGTCTGTACACCTGAAAATCCGATGGGTTCCTGTATGGTTTCCTCGGAGGGTGCCTGCGCCGCGTATTGGAGCTACGGGCGGTTCAGGCATTGAAGGAACGATTTCCGATACGTCTGAACACCCGCGATGGTACCGTGGATATGACCCACGGCAGCGGAGGGCGCGCGATGGCCCAGTTGATCCGGGAACTGTTCGTCAGGCACTTCGACAACGATCTGCTGCGCCAGGCCAATGATCAGGCGGCCTTCGACGTTTCCGCCGGTCGAATGGTCGTCAGCACCGACAGCCACGTGATTTCACCGCTCTTTTTCCCCGGCGGTGATATCGGTTCCCTTTCCGTGCACGGCACCATCAATGACGTGGCCATGTCCGGTGCCAGACCCCTCTATCTGACAGCCGGCTTCATACTGGAAGAGGGGTTTCCGCTGGCGGACCTGGAAAAGATCGTCCGCAGCATGGCGGGGGCGGCGACCGATGCCGGCGTGCCCGTGGTATCCGGGGATACCAAGGTGGTTGAAAGAGGTAAGGGTGACGGTGTCTTTATCACGACAACGGGTATCGGCATGGTGCCCGGAGGTGTGAATATTTCCGGTGACAGGGCACGACCCGGTGATGCGATTCTGGTCAACGGCACGATCGGCGACCATGGTATCGCGGTCATGTCCAGCAGGGAAAATCTGGAATTCGAAACCGCGATCCAATCCGATTCTGCCGCTTTGCATGGCCTGGTTGCGGACATGGTGGAAGCCGTATCGACGATTCACTGTCTGCGCGATCCGACGCGCGGCGGGCTGGCGACCACCTTGAACGAGCTGGCGCAACAGTCCGGTGTCGGCATGAGGCTTCGCGAAGATGCAATACCCGTTGATCCCTCGGTTATTGCCGCCTGCGAACTGCTGGGGCTGGATCCGCTCTACGTTGCAAACGAGGGCAAGCTCATCTGCATCTGTGCCCACGAAGATGCACAACGGTTAATCGAAGTCATGCGGGAGCACCCGTTGGGACGCCGGGCTGCAATCATCGGCGAGGTGGTAGCCGACGAGCAAGGTTTCGTGCAGATGGAGACCGGCTTCGGCGGCAGCCGCATGGTGGACTGGCTGGCCGGGGAGCAGCTTCCCAGGATTTGTTGACAGCCATGCGTATACTCTTCCTGACCCACGCCTTCAACAGCATCACCCAGCGGCTGTTCGACGAGTTGCAGGATCAGGGGTACGAGATCTCCGTGAAGTTCGATATCAATGACGCGGTAGCGAATTAAACATCATATCCGGGCGGCTTCGGCCGCAGTCCGCTGCCAGACGGTTTCACATCCCGGCTCCGGATGGTCGGGAATCATGCGTGCCAACACCAGGGAAATCAGAGCCATGGCGCTGCCTGCCAGGAATACGGCGGCGGGGGAAGCCAGCCAGAGCAGACCGAAAGCAACCGGGATGACCACCGCCGCAATGTGGTTGATGGAGAAGGCAACACCGGAAGTCGCGGCTATGTCCGCGGGATCGGCGATCTTCTGAAAATAGCTGCGTATGGCAATGGCCATGGCGAACAGTAGATGATCGGCGACATAGAGCATGGCTGCCAGCCAGGGGCTGCTCACGAAGGCATAGGCAGCGAATATCAGGGCCAGCCCAAGGTACTCCAGGGTGAGTGCCCGCTGCTCTCCCCATCGGCTGATGAGGCGTCCGATGCGTGGTGCCATCCAGATATTCAGCAGGTGATTGATAAGAAACAGCAGGGCGATATCCCCGGCATCGAAATGAAAACGCTCAACCATCATAAAGGCGGCGAAGACGATGAAGATCTGGCGCCGGGCCCCTCCCATAAAGGTCAGGGCATAGTACAGCCAATAGCGGCGACGCAGAATGATGTGTTTGTGTTGCGTTGTGTTCTGCCCGAAGCGGGGAAATACCAGCCAGGCCGAGACTGCCACCGCCAGGGTCAGCCCGCCGGCAAAAAGATAGAGCCAGGCATAATCAAGCGCGAACACCTCTATACCCAGCCAGACTATGACGAAGGCGAACAGGGCGGCGAAAGAGCGGGCCGAGATCTGCCGCCCCATGGCCTCCGGCAGGCGATTTTTGCCAATCCATTGCAGGGTCAGAGACTGTTGCAGGGTTTCGTAGTAGTGAAATCCGGTCGACATTATGAGGGTCGTGGCATACAGACCCCAGACAGTGGAGAACTGCCCGGTCAGCATCACCCCCAGCCCGGTCAGGCCGAGTGCCAGCAGCGCCAGGGCCTGCTCGCGAACCGCCAGCAGTACGAAAACAACAGTAAACGCAAGGAATCCCGGGACTTCACGCAGTGACTGCAGGATTCCGATCTCTGCGCCGCTGAAGGCGGCACGCTCCACCACAAAGTTGTTGAGCAGCGCCTGCCAGACGGAGAAGGCTATCGACATGGCAGCTGCCATAAAGATAAGCAGTACTTCCGGTTTGCGCCAGTTTGGGGTTTGGGGATCGCTCATCGGTGAACAGACAGGGACTCAGGGACAAGTCACCTATTGTATCGATAAATGTGACCGACGGCTCCCGGAAAAAATCCACATCCTACGGTGCGCCCGGGTAACCCTCGGCCGATGGCATATTCGGGTTATTGAAATCCGGATTTATTCTGACAGCTTGAGCGAAAGGTAGAGGTTTAATCAAGCTTCATGCTGTAAGTTGAATTTGTGGTACTGCATTAATCTCTGAACGGGATATATCATCGACTACCTTATAGGCAGATGCTGCACTGTATCCGGTACCTGCAGGATCCGCATTTTCCTTATCCGGTTCTAACGCAACGGGCTCGTTATTCGCGCTGTCAGTCTTTTTGTTTTCTGCAAAGCGTTGTTCGGAAATTTCCTGTCTTGCTTCTGCTTCCATTTGGGCCGCGCTTGCAGCCACCTTTCGATCCGTAGTTGAAGGATCGGCTGGTGCCAGGGCAGCTGCCTTGATCATTCGGGCTTTTTGAATTGTTGCCTCAGGATCGTTGGGCACGGGGCTGGTGTCTATACCAACCTCTCCGCCAACAGCATAACTTTTTCCATCCGGCCCGCGCTCGTATTCGAAAGAGGCGCCTCCGGTGGCATATCGCCCTGCAGCGGCGAGATGGGAGGCTTCATGGGCGCGTACCTCCCGATCCCGTTGCTTGAGTTCCTGTGTCCTTCTCAGGTCTTCTTCAGAAAGTGGCTTTGATGAAAAGCGGTTGCTCCCGGATTCCGATTTATCTTTTTCAGCTTTTCGATCAACGGAGTCAGTCGCATTTTGTGTGTCAACGGCGTTGCTGCCAGCTGACTTGGATTTCTGTGCGGGATTTACAGGAGTCACCGGTTCAGGGCCGACAGACTGAGACGCCTGGGCCGACCGGGATTGTGTACGGGCTACGTAAGCATCGGAGTAGGTGTTGTAGGGTGAGGTACTGCCGATGTTCATACTAGCCGCTCAATGAGCGTTCAAGCCAATTCATCTAACAGGGTACCCAGTATTTCATTCTGAGTAGAAAGTACCTTTGCTGATGCTTCCACCTGCAGGCTGTTGGACTTTAGATCCACAAGCGCCCCAGTAACAGCTTTATCCAAGACGGAACCGGATGCTCCTTGTGTTGCGATGGTCTGTGAGTTCCGACGTATCCCATCCATGCCCCGGTTAATTCCGGTTACTGCGCTGCTAAATCCTGAAATCGTACTCATATCTATCTCACAGATTATGGCCTGTCCTTGTTATCGGACAAAGTCGTAAAAACTTTAGTCTGCGAGTATCTGCCGGGAAAACGAGAAAACCGGGTCAGAATACGATTCTTGCTTAATATAAAAGAAAAATGTGATTTAACCCGAATGGCACCTACTTAAGCCAAGCCCGCTCCTACCGACAGATTGACGCAGATTCATCGGAAGAAAGCAGAATCGTAGGGTCGAATTCATTCGACCAATACTCGAGAAGAGGCTGTTGGCCGAATGAATTCGGCCCTACAACGGCAATCTACCCTGATCCAACCCCATTCTTTGCGGTTTTATGGGTCAATCCTCTTCTGCATCGTCGCTATCGGTAACGTTGGGTGTTTCCAGCTGATAATGGCGGATCATGCGCCTGAGCCTCGGGCGCGATATATTCAGCACCTCACAGGCTTGCCCCCTGTGCCAGCCGGTGGCATCGAGTACACGCTGGATGTGATCGCGTTCCATCTCTTCGAGGCTCCTCTGTTCAATGGGCTTGGCCCGGGGTTTATCTGCCGAAGGTGACCATTGCTCGTTGCAAAGGTGTGAAGGGAGCAGTTCCCGGCTCAGGGTGTTGCCGTGGGAGAGGGCGACGGTTTTCATCAGCACATTTTCCAGCTCTCGAATATTGCCGGGCCAATCGTATGTTTCAAGACAGGCTACAGCATCGCGTGTGATGTAGGTGATATTTCGGTGCAACTCCCGGTTGATGCGGTCCAGGAGTGTCTGGACCAGATCCATCATGTCCTCCTTGCGCTCCCTCAGCGGCGGCAGATGGATGGTGACCACCTGCAGTCGATAATATAGATCCTCCCGAAAAAGGCCTTCCCTCACCTTTCGCTCGAGTTCCACGTTAGTAGCCGTAATGATTCGGGCATCCGTGCTTTGCACCTGCTTGGCGCCCAGTGGGGTGAACTCCTTGTACTGCAGGACCCGTAGAAGCTTTGCCTGCATTGCCGGTGAGATCTCGCTGATCTCGTCTAGAAAGATGGTGCCGCCCCGCGCCAGGGTGAATTTGCCGTCCTGTTTGACAACTGCTCCGGTGAACGCCCCTTTCTCATGACCGAACATGTCCGATTCCAATAGCGTCTCAACCAAGGCTGCACAGTTTACCGCGACGAAGGGGCCGTCCGGGTGGCCTCCCGCCCGATGTATGGCGCGGGCAACCAGTTCCTTTCCGGTGCCGGATTCGCCGGTGATCAACACGGTTGCCGGGCTTTGGGCGACCATACCGATGGTTTTGAATATCTCTTTCATTGCCCGGCTGCGGCCAACCATTGTGAGTCGGCTGTCTTCCGTGGCTGCGCGGGTCGCGATCAGGTGTTCCCCCGTACTGTCGGCGGAAAGCATTTTGCCGATGGCAACGTCCAGCTCGTCGATATCGATGGGCTTGTGGATGTAGTCTTCCGCTCCCTTCTGCATCGCTTCGATGGTGCTTTCCATGTCATGAAATGCAGTAATCATAATGATCTTCAATGCCGGCAGTTCCCGCTTGAAGTCCGGCAGTCCTTCCAGCCCTGAACGGCCCGGCATGCGGATATCCAATATCAGCAGATCAGGTTTTGTGCGCCGGCAGCCTTCCAGCCCTTCGTCCACGCTGTGGGCAATGCTTACCTCGTTGCCCTGGCCGCGAAGATGCAGCTGCAGGGTGCGGCAGCTCGCCGCATCGTCATCGACGATCAGGATGTTGCTCATGTCTCACCTTTTTCGAACATAGTGTTAACAGGCCCTCAAATCATCTTTCTGTGGCGACACCGGTAAGGTCACGGCAACACAGGTACCCTGGGGTCGATTCGGGTACATGGTTATCGTTGCCTGGTGTTGATCGAGTACACGTTTGACAATGGATAATCCCAATCCTGTCCCCTTGGCCCGGGTGGTATAGAAGGGTTCAAACACCTTTTCCAGCACCTCATTTGAAATGCCGTTGCCGTTATCACAGATCTCGACCCGGACAGCCGTACCGCTCTGTCCCAGTTCTATCATGGCATCGATGGAAATATTGGCATTTTCCGCCTGCGCTGTTGCCTGAGCTGCATTGGTGATCAGGTTGGTGAATACCTGCCGGAGCTTTACCGCATCCGCATAGAGTGTGGGCAGGCCGGGATGATAGTGGGTGATCAATTTCACCCTGTGTTCATCAATACTGCGTTGCGATATGCCGACGGCCATATCTATGATTTTGTCGATGGTGATCCAGTCCGGCTTCAGGGCGTCAGGTCGGGAGAAGGTAAGCATGTCCGACAGGATCTCCTCCATGTAGCGGATTTGCTCCATGGAAATCTGGTGCAGTTCACTGGCTTCCTCATTGTTGTCGATCCCCGAATTCTTTCCCAGTATCTGCAGCGTCATTTTCACCGAAGAGAGGGGGTTGCGCAGGTCGTGGGCGATCATGCTGGCCATGCGCCCCATGGCCGTGAAGGCCTGGGTCCTTGCCAGTTCCCTGTTGCGTTCCTCGACCTCCTGCTCAAGCCGCTTGCGTTCCGTGATGTCTTCTTTTACCGCCAGATAATGGGTTATCTCCCGGTCCGGGTTTCTGATCGCCGATATGGAGGCCGATTCCCAGTAGAGTTCCCCCGATTTTTTACGGTTGTGGAACTCACCGCGCCACTCGCCGCCGGCTGTAACCGTCTTCCACAGATTGCCGTACTCCTCAGAGGTGGTCTCACCGGATTTGAGCAGTCGGGGGTTCTTGCCCATGACCTCTTCCGGTGCATAGCCGGACACCTCGGTAAACTTGGGATTTACATATTCGATCATTCCCCGGTTATTGGTGATCAGCACAATGCTCGGGCTCTGCTCCACCGCCTGTGAGAGTTTTCTCAGTTCAGCTTCCGTTCGGCGCTGTTCCGTAATCTCCTCACCGATGGCAGTGACACCGATCACCGCCCCCTCCGCATCATAGGATAGGGTGTTGTTCCAGGCCACGAGGCGCAGATCGCCGTCCCGGGTCTTGATCCGGCTCTCGAAGCGCGAGGGCAGGCTCACAGGGCTGTCCATCCAGTTTGTCACCTGATCCATCTCTTCTTTCAGGTCCGTTGAGACGAACCGGTCCAGCCATCGTTCACCGACCAGATCGCTGCGTTCCCAGCCGGTGAGGCGCAGGAAAAAATCGTTGCAGAAGGTGATCCTGCCATCCCGGTTCAGGGCGACGGCGGCGAGGTTGATGTTTTCCAGGGTATGGCGGAAACGCTGCTCGTACTCACGTTGGGATTCGGCTTTGCGATGCCGGTGCCGGGTGTGGGCCAGGACCCAGGACGCCAGCGCAAGCAGGCTCAGCATGGCGAGATAGAGTGCCATGTGGTTACGAATGAAAAGGGGCAGGGTGGCGGAGAGTTCCCGGGGCGTTACCCTGGAAATGATCTTCCAGAATTCGGAGTAACCCTGAAACAGTGCCGGGGTGGTCAAACCCGATTCCGCCGCCGATAGCGCAATATCCAACGGCTTTATAGTGGCGTAGGTGAACAGGCCGCTACCGGTTTGAAACTGCCCGGCATCCTTTTCCCTGATCTGTCGCCAGGCTTCCGGGTGGCGTTGCCCGAACACGGTCGGGTTATCCAGCATAAAGCCCCACTCATCCTCTTTGCGCGGACTGCTGAGCCAGTAGCCTTGCTCATTGACGAGTTCCACATGATCCGCAATGTTCGCAGCCGCCCGAATGAAGCTGTCGATCAGCCTGCTGCCGAGGAAGTTGAGAATGACGATGCCCTGCTTCTCCCCATTGGAATCGAATACCGGTGTGCCGAATCGCATCATGGGTTTGAAGGGGCGTTCGATGTGCCCCCCTTCCACGTTGAGGTCCAGGGGGGAAAGGTAGATGCGGCCCTTCTCGAGTGCCATGGCTTCCGGAAAGTAGTAGCGGCCGGCCTTGTTCTGCAGCTCTGAACTCGGGACGTTGAAAGGGCTGCCCTGATTGTAGTTAACGCGGACCACCTCCCTGCCGGAGCTGTCCAGGAAGCGGATCTGATCGTACAGGCGCTTGTTTCTGGAAAACGCCAGGAATACCCGACTGATGCGCCGTTCGCGTTCCTTTGTGGATTCCTCGAACAGGCCCTGTTGTTCAATATTCTCCGCCAGGAACATCAGGTCGCCGACCACACCGGTAATGTCGCTGGACAGCGTCCGATTTGCCAGGTCGACGTTGAGCAGTTCCCGGGCTTCTCTGGCGGATCGTTCCGTCGTGTGAAAGGTGTAGTAATGCATGAATCCGACGAAAGCCAGTACTGCGAACAAGGGCAGGAAAACCTCCAGGAACCCTCTGAAGAGGCTAAGTCGTGAGAGCGGTGCTGGCGGTGGGGTTATCGGCATTGCGTATCGATGTGTTGTTTCAATCTGCCGAGATATTCCTCGAGCTCCTCGTTGCTCTCCCTGGGTATCAGGAAAGTCAGGCGGGCAGCGATAATATAAGGCTTTCGTTCACCATCCCCGGCGGGTTCCCTTTCGGTCAGCAGCCTGCGAACATGCTCCAATGTCTGTACCGGATCATTGCAATATCGGGGCAGAGTGATGTTGGTCGAGTACCACTGGGCCGCACCCGATATGCCCAATACGATCAGCAGCACCACAAGCACCATTTTCATCGGCCGGAATGGAGGCTTGTCCGCCAGATTTTCCAACTGCCGGTTCATGGGCGGGCGACATCACCGATCAGTTTCACGGGGCCGTGGTGCACTAGATACCCGTAGCCTGTGAGGAGGGTACCACGGGATGTCCTGCCGAAACGCGCCTCCGCTGAGCATTCTCCCTCCCGTCTATCTGCTTCGACACCTTATTGGCTGTTCTCATACTCTGAAAAATACGCTCCCGTACAGATACACCGTCAATATAGTTGGCGTTGATGTGCAGGCCTGGAAGTTTCTCCAGACAGTGCCTTATTTGCTCGATCCGGGCCGGGTAATCGCCGTGGTACAGGGGCAGCCCCTTGGGATGTCTGTCAATGCGTACATAGTCTGGCAGGCCGCGGATTCCCATCAGGGGCGAAAGCCCCGAAAGCACGTTTTCCATCATGGTCATGTCGTCCTGGTCGAGCTGACCGGGATGCCTGGTGCCGCCCAGGTAAGTGCTGAGCAGAGCATGCCCCTCGGGTGCCCGCTCCGGAAAGAGCCCGCTCATCCAAATATTCCCGTTGAAGCCAATGCCTTCCTGTCGGGGCACAAGGAACCCCGTGCCGTCCAATTGTTGCCGGATCTGATTTCGCTGAAATCCGAGATGCAGAACCGCCAGCGGTGCGTAATCTATGCCACCGACCAGGGAGGCCAGCTCTCCACTGGTTTCACGGAGAACTTCTGAGGCGTTGTCGGCGGGGATGCTCAGCACCAGTTGGGGCGTGCACATGATGTGCCGGCCCTCTGTGGAATCGGCAACAACTCTCCACGAGCTGCCTTCACGGCTGATCGAGACAACCTTCAGGCCACTGCGCAGTTTCACGCCCGGTGCGGTGCCCAGGGTATCCACCAGTTCCGACATGCCGTTACGGAAGGAGAAAGTTTCGGCGCAGTTGACCCGGTGTCGTCTGATGAATCGACGGACCAGCATGCCCATGGTGATGCTGCCGAAGCGCCGTTCCAGCTCGGTGAGACGGGGCAGCACCGCTTGTGCGCTGGCCTGATCCACATCGGAGGCGAGGGTGCCCGCGATAAAGGGTTCGATGGTCGTTTCCAGGACTTCACGGCCGAACCGCCGGGTAATGAATTCCGCAACCGTCTCGGATTCATGCCCCCCGCGCGGGATCAACATCTCGGACATCAGGCGTACCTTGGTTTGCCAGCTCCAGAGGTTCGAGGTCATGAGCGCGGGTGCCTCCATGGGCACCCTGACCAACTGCCCCTGCCGCAGTACATAGCGGTTCAGGTTGTCCGGCTGCACGGATTTGCCTGCCTCGAGGCCCGACTCCAGTACGAGCCGGTCGATCTCCGGCCGATGGTTGACCAGCAGGCCGGCGGCACGCTCGGTCAGATAGCCCTGTTCCCGGGTGGTCCGGATCTTCCCCCCCGGCCGTTCACCCGCTTCCCAGATCTCGACACCAATGCCGCATCGAGCAAGCCACCAGGCTGTGGAGAGCCCGGAGATTCCGCCGCCGATGATAAGGACATTAGGTCTGTTCATAAGTTACTAGTTAGTGCCTGTCCATAAATAAGTGAATATCTGTAGCCCGGATGGACACCAGTTCCTAGTCACTTTCTTCTCAACTCCGCCTTCATCTTTTCCAACATCTCACGATCGATAACACCCAGACCTCCACCGTCGGGGGCTTGTTTGGATTGGACATATTCCCTGATCTCGGAAAACCGTTCCGCCGCCTGCTCGTTCCCTTTCAGCCTGGGTACCCGGTTGCGGGCGATATCGAAGGCACCGAAGTCCAGGTTCTTCATACCAAAGCCCTTCATACGCCTGACCGCCCGCATCATCGCGCGGTTGCGGAACCGGGTCAGGTCATCGCTGCTGATTTTTGACAGTCCCTCGCGGCGGGCGTTGAACTCCGCCGCCTTCTTTATGCCCGCACGTATGAAATCAGGAGCCGTTTCGACACGGGCCAGGGCTTGAGGGTCCCATTCCACACCGGCCCCATCGGTGGAAATCACTTTCTCCACATCATTCTTCGAGACGTTCGTGCCGTTGCGTTTAAGCGTCTCCCGCTCCGCGGCCGATTCCATGCCGGGGCGAACGAACAGGGCAGCGGCAGGTGACCGGTCTGACATCAGGGTATCAATGAGTTGTTCTGCCTCGGCGTCCCAGGGCAGACGGCGACCCGGTGCATCCTCCGCTTCGAGCCGCTGCAGCAGTTTGATGTTGACCTCCAGCCGACCCTCCGACCGGGCCACGTCGCAGGCAACCTGATACACACCATCCTGAAGGAAGGCGGGCAGTTCCTCGAGATAGCGCCGTGCTTCCTCAGTCCAGGGCAGTTCCTCCGGCGGACCTTTTTGTTCGGCCGGCAGTTTCTCTCCGGGTGTAGGGTCAGGACGTTTACCCGGAAAGTTGTCCCCGAAGCGCCTGGCTGCAAGTGTCGCCATGTGGTCTGTGGTGACCTCTGACTCTCCCAACTCAATGACGTGGGCTTCCGCCCGCTTGCGCACCATCTTGCGCAGAAACCCCGGAACCCGTTCGAGGCGTTGCTCCGCTTCCTCGGACCATCTGACAATTCCGGACCGGTCCTCCGAGAGCGGCTCGATGACGGGACGGCCTGAAGGATAGTGGCTGCACCAGGGGTCCGCGTCCATCAGATCATCCCCCATGGCCAGCGGGCGTGCCCGGCAGCCGCCGCAGAGCTTGCGGTATTCGCAGCGACCGCATTTACCGCCCAATTGTGGATCACGCAGCCGCCCGAACGTGGCCGATTCGTCCCAGATATGCCAGAAATCCTTCTCCCGAATGCTGCCCTCTTCATCGGGGATGTAAGGGCAGGCCGTGACGGCACCTTCGGGCGTGATACGGCAGTAATGGATGCCCGCGAGACAGCCGCCGCCTTCATAACCCTGGGCACGTGTCAGGGGGGACTCCGGGTCATGCTCGTAAGCGACACGCTTGTAGTGGGGTGCGCAACGTGCCCGGATGATCAGGTCCGTGGTTTCCGCCTGGGCTTTCACCAGTTCACCCAGCACCTGCTCGTACCGGGCCGGGGTGATATCCGACATGGATTCGCCGCGGCCGGTACAGACCAGGAAAAAGATGTTCAGCACATGGGCGCCGGATGCCCTGGCGAAGTCGATCATCGGCTTCACCTCGTGGGCGTTATGCTCCGTGACCGAGAAATGGACCTGAAACGGCAACCCCTGACGGCGGCAATGTTCCATACCGTTCAGGGTCTTCTCCCAGCTGCCCGGACAGCCTCTGAAAGCGTCGTGCACCGCGGGGTCGAGAGAGTCGAGGCTGATGCCCAGACCCATCGCCCCCGCCGCCTTAAGGGATTCCACCCTTTGACCGTTGAGCAGCACACCGTTCGTACCCACCACCATGGCAAGCCCCAGGTCAGATCCGTGTCTGATCAGCGTTTCCAGATCTTTCCTCAGCAGCGGTTCGCCACCGGTGAGAACCACCATGGTTTCGTTGCTGCGGGAAACGATCTCACCCAGTAGAGCCTTCACTTCATCTGTCGTCAGTTCCTCGCTGCCGCCATCCAGGCGTGTTTCGGCATCCATGTAACAATGGTCACAGGCCAGATTACAGCGGCGGGTGAGATTGACGGCGATGAGGTAGAGATCGTTCATTTCGTGATGAGCGGAACCTATCTGTTTCTCGCGTCATCGGGACCGAGATGAAACACACCCCGGTCGGCCCAGATGCGCTTGACTGCATCCACAGCATCCTCGGTGACCGTCTGCAGATTCTCGCGACGGCTCCACCCCTCGATCTCCCGGATCAGCATTCCACGCACCATATCAGGGGCCTTGGCTATACGCTCCCGTGCCTGATCCTGCCAGGGCATGGACTCGCCATGGGAATCGGAGCCGGATTTGAAGGTGTCCATGACCTGTTGGAGGAACCCCTCGTCGATCTGTTCCAGCTTGTTTTTTTCAGCAATAGTCTCCGCCGCTTTCCGGGTCATGTCGCGGCAGAAGCCGGAGGGGACGTTGGTTAGCAGGGTGGTGGCGGCGGGACTCCAATGCGGTAGTAGGGCCGAGGTAAGGGGGTGGCGATCCCCGTCTTCTCTTGGATTTCCTCGGCCCTCGGCCCTCGGCCCTTGGCCCTTACTTAGGCCCTCGGCCCTCGGCCCTTGGCCCTTCATAGCCTCTTCCATCGCCCCACGCGCTTCGGCCAGCCCAGCTTCCGCAATGTCTAACGTGACCTCGTTGTAGCCATTCTTCCGGGCATAATCCTCGATCCGCTCCCGGGAACTGTCACGCATGAAGCCTTCCGGTACCCGCATCAGTCGCGCCAGCGCAGCGGCATGCCAATGAAGGGCCGAGGGCCCAGGGCCGAGGGCCGAGGGAAGAAGGTGGCTATCCCCGTCTTCTCTTGGTTTTCCTCGGCCCTCGGCCCTTGGCCCTTGGCCCTTATTCTGCCCCTCATCTACATGCTCTACTTCTACCAACGACGCCCCATCAACCCTCGCCCTCTTTTCAGCCCGTAGACTGAGATTCCCCCTCACGCTCAAATCATCTATTTCCAGCAGAAGTCGGGTGGCCTCATTGCTCCAACGCAGTGGTTCTTCCGACGGGCGTTTCAGTTCGCCCTTGTCATGGGCTTCCACGATCTCCCGCATGGCCTGTTCGGCATGGTTCGGCATGAGCTGCGCGGTGGCCTCTTCAACGATGCGCTCGGTGATAATGGTGTGCCCCGCATCCTGGGCGTAGCGGAGGATGGCCATCTTTGCCATGGGACGTACGAAGGAGGGGACCCGCTCCATGCGTTTCTCCGCCTCTTCGGTCCAGGAGGTGGTCACAGCAGCGAGCCGGTCCATCCGGGGCTGGTAT
>JAQYVO010000106.1 GCA_030145425.1 Chromatiales bacterium
TTCCACCTGCTCGTGCGACTTCAGGTACGCGACGATGGCGTTCTCAACCTCAGCCTGCACCCCGATCACCATGTTTCGATAGTCCACCAGTTGCTCCTGAAACACGGCATCCTGCAACCTGATGTTTGACTTGATCCGATCATAGTTAAAGATGTTCCAGGTAAAAGAGCCGACGAGGCCGAGTGTAAGGCTGTCGGAACTGAACAGATCTCCAATGGCTTTGCTATCGGTGCTGTTGGTACTCGAACCGATGCCACCGCCGATTGAAAACTGCGGGTACAGATCGGCGACCGCGATACCGATCTGTTGACCCTGTGCCGCAAGCTGCCGCTCCGCGGCGCGTACGTCCGGTCGCCGCCGGATCAGGTCCTGGGGCATGCCGATCGCGATCTGTGGCGACACGGTCGGGATCGGCGCGGGATCGGCGAGCAGTTCGTCAATCTCACCCGGCAACTTACCCAGCAGGGTGGCCATCGAGTTCTTCGCTTGTTGCAGGGACAATTCGGATCCTGCGACCTTGGCCTTGGTGTTGTAGAGTAAGAGCTGAAACACATCCAACCCCGTCTCACTGGTCTCGCCGGCTTCAAGACGCGCGCGGGCGAATTCCACGCCCTTAAGCTGGAGCGCAATGTTATCGTGCGAGATATCCAATAGTCTCTGGTAGGTGCGAATCATCAGGTAGGTCTGCGCCACCTCGGAGATCAGGGATACCATCGCATCATCATAATCGGCGACACTCGCGTCGAGTCCCGCTGCAGCCTGCTGGACCATCCGCCGGAATTGACCCCAGAAATCCACCTCCCAGGCCAGACCAAATCCGAGGCTGTAGGTTGCGAATTCATTTTCAAGCAACGGAAGATGATCCATCGCGTTGTTACTCAGTCGTTTGGCGCTGGCTGACCCGGTGAGTGCCTGTTGCTGGGGATATTGGTTACCCATGGCAATCGCGAGAGACTGCTGAGCCTGTAGTACCCGCAACCCGGCCGAGCGAAGCGTCAGGTTCTGAGCCAGCGCCTCCTCGATGATCTGATCGAGCACGGGATCGTTGAAGGCGTTTTTCCACCACTGCGGATCTGCCAACGGCTGGTCATTGAGCTGTGGGTCGTCAAGATCCACCCATTCGGACATCACGCTCGCCTCGGGTGACTCGTACTTGGGGCCGACCATCGTGCAGCCCGTCGTCAAAAGGACCGTTGCAAAACACACGCTCAGCGTGCCCCGGCCAAGCAACAGACGCACGATTTTCATCATTGGGATGCTCCGGGTTCAGCGCTGGTCTCGCCGGTTCTGACCATGACCGAGGCGGTCGAGCCGACGCGCAGTTGTATCTCGTCGGGTACGTCGATCAGCCGGACCCGTACCGGGATGCGCTGGGCCAGTCTTATCCACTCGAAGGTCGGCGAGACGCTCGGCAACAGGTCTGTTGACGGTGCACCGTCCGACTGGGCTATACCCCAACCGAGACTCTCGACCTGTCCTTCGAGCGGGGTATCCGGGTAGGTCATCAACGTTACCACCACCCGGTCACCCGGCTTGATGCCTGCGGTGCTGGTCTCTTTGAAAAAGCCGTGCACCCAGTAACTGTTGACATCGATCAGCGCCAGCACCGGATGGTTCGCCGCTATCTGATCACCTATCCGCAAACCGACGTTGGTGACGTATCCGTCGACGGGTGCTGTGACGGTTGTGAACTCCAGGTTCAGCTCTGCCTGCCTGTACTTCGCCTGGGCGAGACGCCCTTGCGCGCCCGTTTCTCCGGCTGCATCGGATGGGGCGTCCTTGCTTCCTGCTTTGGTAGCCTCGAGTGCCGCCTCCGCCGACTTCAATTGCTGTTGAGACATCTCGTAGCTGGCCTTGGCGCTTTCCACCGAATTCCTGGATGTCGCTTTCTGGGACAGCATTCTCTGCTGCCGCTCGTATTCCGTCTTGTTCATGTCGAGTTGCGATTTCGCTGAACTGACATTCGCCATTGCCTCGGCCACCGATGCCTGCGTCTGGGAGAGGCTCAGTTCCAGGCTGGCCTGTGCCTGTTGCAATGCATTCTCGAAGGTTTGCGGGTCGAGCCGGAACAGAACGTCGCCCGCTTTGACAAATTGATTGTCCTCAATCAGAATCTCCACGATCGGAGCTGT
>JAQYVO010000255.1 GCA_030145425.1 Chromatiales bacterium
GCGTCTTTTAAACACCCGTCAGGGAAGCGCTCTTATTGCCGAGGATTTCGGGATGCCTGATTTCACACGCCTGACGGATGCGTTCGGTTCTGCTTCTGCACCGGAAATTGAACGCTCCTTCAAGCAGATCATTCAAAAATACGAACCGCGTTTGATGGGAGTGGGAGTCAATTTTGTTCCACAGAGTAAGGATGCTCTGTCGTTTAGCCTTAAAATCACCGCCAGGTTAGTAGCGGATGAAAATATACCGGTGGTGTTCAATACCGTCATCGGTGCCGACGGGAAGATCGGTGTTTCCAGTTAATCCTATAACCGGTTTCGAAACTTAATTTCCAGCGATATTTTGACCAAAAGTAACAAACCCAATGCGAGAAATTTGTGTTTTGAAACCGGTTCTAACATTTTAAAAGGTTCCCATGTTTAATCGTTATTACCAGCAGGAACTTGCATATCTTAAAGAACTGGCTGTTGAGTTTTCCAAGGCCCACCCTGCGCTGGCGCCCATGCTCAGCGGCCAGAGTCAGGACCCGGATGTGGAAAGGCTCCTGGAAGGTGTTGCTTTTTCAACCGGACTGCTGCGGCAAAAGCTGGATGATGAGTTTCCGGAGATCATTCACGGCCTGATGGACATAATTTTTCCCCATTACCTGCGGCCGATCCCGGCAGCTTCGATTCTAACATTCAGTCCCAAGCCGGGCTTGAAAGAATCCCTGGTTATACCCCAGGGGACCAGAATAGCCTCAATTCCGGTGGAGGGCACCCCGTGCGTTTTCAGTAACTGTTTTGACGTAATGGCCCACCCGCTGCGTCTCGCAGATGCCAGGCTGGTAGAGAAGCCGGGCCAAGCAGTACAGATCCATTTAAGCCTGGAGCTAACGGGCGTTAATCTGGCCTCCTGGAGCCCTGAACGTCTCCGTTTTTACCTGGGTGGAAGCTATGTGGACGCTTCGAATCTGTACTTGCTGTTAAACCGTCACATCCGGAATATCACTGTAAAGCCTAAACTTGGAGGAAGGGCACTCAGTCTTCCGCCACAATCTTTAAAGCCGGTTGGATTTTCCAAAGAGGAGGCGCTGATCCCGTATCCCGGTCAATCGTTTCCAGGATACCGGCTGATACAGGAATACTTCCTGCTTCCTCAAAAGTTTCTTTTTATGGAAGTCGAGGGATTAAACCAGTGGACGGATCGCGGAGACGGCAACGAATTTGACATAGTTTTCGAACTGGACAACCCGCCTTTTTATCCGTCCCGGCTCAAACCGGAAGATTTTGTTCTGTTTGCCAGCCCCATCATTAACATTTTCAACCACAATGCTGTACCGATTACCATGGACCACCGTCGTGCCGACTACCACGTCCGTCCCTCAGGGGCCAAGGCTACCCACTACCAGGTCTACTCGGTTGACGGCGTCACCGGCATTGTGCGGGGCAGTGTTGAGAGAAAAGAATACGCGCCGTTTGAGCATTTCAGTTCACCCACAGAAGACCGACCCGCCTATCAAATCATACGCAGACTGTCGCCGGTGGACAACTCCGCTCAGTTGTTCCTGTCTCTGCCATATTCCGAAAAGTCCGGAGTACCCGTGGAAGAAACCCTTTCCGTCATTCTGTCCTGTACCAATGGCACTCTGCCTGAGAGCTTGCAACTCGGTGACATTTCTCAACCCACCTCCACCTCGCCGGAATTGATGGAGTTTAAAAATATCATTCCTCCCACGGCTCCAGTGCAGCCGCCTATAGGGGGCAATACCCTATGGCGGTTTTTATCCCATCTGTCCCTTAACTATCTTTCCATGGCCGATACTCAAAACCTGAAGGAGCTTCTGAACCTCTACATCTTCCCAGAGGGCCGTGACAAGGCAAAGATAGCGGCCAATCTCAAGCGGGTCGAGGGAATCAACGATGTCCGTGTGACCCATAAAGACAGGCTGGTCTCAGGTCATATGATGCGGGGACAGGAAATACGGGTCTCACTAAGGCAGGATCATTTTGCCGGCCCGGGGGACATGTACCTTTTTAGTTCGATTCTGGATCATTTCCTGGCAGGTTATGCAAGCATAAACTGTTTTACCCGGCTTTTTGTCCGGGATACCATAACGGGTGAGATATACCAATGGCAGCCAAGAATCGGGGACACACCCCTGGTATAAAAAATACTCTTATTCAGGAAGGCCATCGGTTTTCCTTTATTCAGGCCGTTCGTCTGCTCAATTTCTTTCTGGGACCCACTAAATCTTTCCGGCAGCAGGACATTCGGGTCAGGCCGGAGCTGTCACTCGATTTTCCAGGCACGGATATCGTTTCCATCGAAGAAAAAGGTACAGAAGACGAACCGAACGCAGGCGATATGGCGCGTTTCCTGATTACGGCAACCTTCCTGGGGCTCTACGGCGCATCTTCGCCTCTACCGACCTTTTATACAGAAGACCTGATGGATGAAGCCCGGGAAGATATGTCTACGGCCAGGGACTTTCTGGATATAATCAATTCTCCCTTTTATTCCCTTCGTTTTCAATGCTGGAGTAAGCACCGTATTGAGGTGAAAATTCTGGAAGAAAAAGATCCTCAATCCATTGAACGGCTTTTTTGCCTGCTGGGTCTCGGGGAGAAAGGGATCCGGCAGGAAATTGATGATGCATTCAGCCTGATCCGTTATATCGGGTTGTTCACCCAGACACCACGGTCCACCCAGGGTCTGGAAGCTTTGCTGTCCGATGCTCTCCAGGAATCGAGATTGAAAGTCCTCCCGTGCATTCCTGGCACGGCCCGTATTCCTGAAGATCAGCTGTGCCGGCTCGGGATTTCAGGCAACCGGTTGAGCATGGACACCTACATAGGACGCAAAATAAAAGACCGCATGGGCAGGTTCCGGGTCCGTGTCGGTCCAGTTTCCTGGCCTGATTACAAGAATTGGCTGCCGGGAACGGCCAGATTTAAAAAACTGGGTGCCCTGATAGGGCTTTATCTGGATCAACCGCTTCAATGGGACCTTGAAGTAATCCTGGCAGAGGGTGAGGTCCGCACGACTCGCATCGGCGAATTCGAAGGGTCCCGGCTGGGTTGGGACACCTGGGTATTTTCCGGCGATACAGGTGGCTGGGAAGCCGGCGCCAATTTTCAGAAACATCCGCAGGATGCGGGAGCGGGTGGAGGATGAAATGCTTGTATTTAGCAAATTACAACCATTACAAAAAAGGGAGTAGACTATGATTACGGTGGACATTAAATCCCTTATCCTACGATTGAACGACTTTTGTACCGCAGCATTGCAGAATGCAGCCGGTCTGTCGGTCTCACGCACCCATTATGAAGTAACGGTGGAACATTTTCTGGTCAAGCTCCTTGAGGACTCCCAATCGGATTGGCCGATTATCTTCCGCCAGTTCGATCTGGACCAGGGTCGTGTCAGAAAAGCCCTGGAAGAGACACTGGAGGATTTTCAAACCGGAAATGCAGCCAAACCTGCATTCTCACCGCTGCTGCTGGAGCTTTTTCAGGACGCCTGGATGTTCTCATCCATTGACCTTTCTGAAAGGAAAATCCGCTCCGGAGCCATTCTGCTGGCGTTTTTATCCAAACCGACCTTTTTTGCCTCCGGACGGTACGTGGACCTGGTGAAAACCATCGGCCGGGAGGCCCTGATGAAGGATTTCTGGACCATGGCCAAAGCTTCCATCGAGCATGATACTACGGCCGGGCTCGAAGAGGGCGCAGCCGCACCCTCCCCCGGAGCGCCGGGAGTTCCCGGTGCCGGAGGGGCTCTGGATCGCTTTTGTGTGGATTTTACCGGAAGGGCTGCCGAGGGGAAGATCGATCCGGTATTCGGCCGTGACCAGGAGATCCGCCAGATCATCGATATCCTGGCACGGCGACGCAAAAACAATCCCATCTGTGTCGGGGAGCCAGGTGTGGGCAAGACTGCCGTGGTGGAGGGCCTGGCCCTGCGGATTGTCGAAAACGACGTGCCGGATCTTTTAAGGGACGTCAGCCTGCTGGGACTGGACATGGGACTACTGGAAGCCGGGGCAGGCATCAAAGGCGAATTTGAAAAGCGTCTTAAAGGGGTTATCGATGAAGTGAAAGCCTCGGAGAAACCGATTGTCATGTTTATTGATGAAGCACACACTCTGGTTGGTGCCGGTGGAACTGCCGGCGGAAGCGACGCTGCCAATCTGCTCAAACCGGCCCTGGCACGCGGCGAACTGCGCACTGTGGCGGCCACCACCTGGAGCGAATACAAAAAATATTTTGAAAAGGATCCGGCCCTGGCAAGGCGTTTTCAGCCGGTAAAACTGGACGAGCCGGATGTTTCCACCACGACACTTATTCTGCGCGGGCTCAAGGCCAATTACGAAAAAGCCCACGGGGTAATTGTCCGCGACGATGCCATCCAGGTCGCAGCAGAACTGGCCGACCGTTACATCACCAGCCGTTTTCTGCCGGATAAAGCCATCGATCTGCTGGACACCAGCGCGGCCCGGGTGAAGATCAACCTCACGGCCAAGCCGGATGTGCTGGAGGACAAGGAGCGCACCATTCAGGCCTTGGAGCGCGAAAAGGCCGCTCTGGAACGCGATCGGCTGAACGGGGTTGCTATTGACGAGGTGCGGCTTGCAGAAACCGGGAAGCGGATCGAGACCCTGACCAAAGAGGCCGCCGAACTGAAAGAGCACTGGCTTAAAGAGCAGGATGCGGCCAACAAAGTCATCCAACTCAGGGAACAACTTCACCCGTCGGCGGATGCCGAAGAGAAAAAAGAAGAACTGCCGCCAACAGAGCCTGAGCAACTCAAACAGGAAATGGAAAACGCCAAGAAGGAGCTGGAAAAATTACAAGGCGACAGTCCGCTGGTCCGTATCGAGGTCAACCCCGACATGGTAGCCAAGGTAGTATCGGACTGGACCGGCATTCCTCTGGGAAAGGTCCTGCGCGATCAGGCCCAGAACGTCATCGCATTCGAAGACCATTTAAAGGAGCGGATCAGAGGGCAGGACCAAGCTGTTGAAGCTGTTACCCAGGTGATCAAAGCCGCCAAATCCGGGCTGAAAGACCCGGCTCAGCCCATGGGCGTTTTTCTGCTGGTGGGCCCCAGCGGGGTGGGGAAGACTGAAACCGCCCTATCCGTAGCCGATATCCTGTTCGGCGGCGAGCGCTCGGTGGTGACCATTAACATGAGCGAATTCCAGGAAAAGCACACTGTTAGCCGCCTAATCGGCTCGCCGCCGGGTTATGTGGGTTACGGCGAGGGCGGCGTGCTCACCGAGGCTGTGCGCCAGAAACCGTATTCGGTAGTGCTCCTGGACGAGGTCGAAAAGGCTCACGTCGACGTACTCAACCTTTTTTACCAGGTTTTTGATAAAGGGACCCTGTCCGACGGCGAAGGCCGTGAAATCGATTTTAAGAACACGGTGATCTTTCTGGCCAGCAACCTGGCCACAGATGTAATTACCGAGATGACCAAGGGTGATGAACCCCTCCCGTCTGAAACCCTCATGAGTGCTGTGCGGCCGATTTTATCCCAGTATTTCAAACCGGCCTTGCTGGCGCGCATGAACGTGGTTCCTTATTACACGTTGAGGGGCGATGCTCTTAAAGGAATCGTGCGCCTTAAAATGGAAAAGCTGGTTGAGCGCATGATGCAGAACAACAAAATTAAGCTCGCCTATACCGACAAGGTCGTGGACCAGATCACGGAGCGCTGCACGGAAGTGGAAACCGGCGCCAGGAACATCGACTTTATCTTAAACGGCAACGTCATGCCCCAGATGTCCCAGGAAATCCTGACCCACATGAGCGAAGGGGATATGCCGTCTCTGGTGCTCCTGGATGTAAGCAAGGATGGATCATTTAAGATGGAATTTAAAAGCGAATAGGAAGGCGCAAG
>JAQYVO010000054.1 GCA_030145425.1 Chromatiales bacterium
CTGGGTGACGGTGTCCGCCGTGGTGATCACCTGGGCGTTGGCCTGGAACTGGCGCTGCGCCATAATCAGGTTCACCAGCTGGGCGGCCACGTCGACATTGGAGTTCTCCAGCGCGCCGGACTGTATGAGACCGAAACTGGAAGTGCCGGACGCACCCAGCTGGACATCACCTGAAGCGTGGGTCTCGGACCAACTGGTATCACCCAACTGCCGCAGGTTTTCGACACTGTTGAACTTCGCCATGGCCATTTGGCCCAGGGTATTGGACTGGCCGTTGGTGAAGCGGGCGGATACGACACCATTACTGCTGATATCGATACCGCTGAGCCGACCGGACGAGTAGCCGTCCTGGGTCAGGTCGTTGACCTCGAAGTCGCTGCCGTATTGAGTGGCATTGGCATAGTCGAACTCCAGCGCCATAGCATTGGCCCCATTGGTGAGCTGTCCGTCTGCTGTCGGGTCCCCGGGGTACGCATTATCCTCCCACCCGGCGAGGCTCAGACGTCCCTGGCCGTCCACGTCGCCGACACCGGGCACTATATTGCCGCTGCTGTCGAATGTCAGTGCCGCGTGATGCCGCGGCGTGGCGGCATCAAAGGATGCCAGGGTGCCGTCGATGTAGGCATAGGCATGCCATTCACCGGCCGTCGCGGTGTTGACGTAGTAAAGGGTCGCCCGATGCGAGGTCCCCAGGGAATCGTATACAGTGGTAGACGTGGCATGGTTGTACATGTCCGTCGAGAGGTTACTCTCGAGGTTCGGGTCAGTGGTTGAGTCACTCCCAAGGACTCCGCCGGGCCAACCGAACAGCGGAGTCGGCTCCGAAGAACTCAGGTTCAGGGAGGCGGTGATCCGCTGTGTGGCTGAGGGCGCACCGGAAAGGGTCGGCAAAACCAGATCCGTGGTATTGCCGGTGTTGAAGCGGGTCCCGGTATCGTCGATGGGTGGGAATACCTGGACATTTCTGTCCAGACTGTCCACCACCGCCCCGTCGCGGTCGATGGAGAAAGTGCCGGCGCGGGTATAGGCCGGACTGCCGGAACCGTCTTCCACCACGAAGAAACCCTGGCCGTTTATGGCAAGATCCAGATTGTTGGAGGTGAATTCCAGGTTACCCTGAGCAAACTGCTGGGCCACCCGGGATACCTTTACACCCTGGCCGGATGAAGCAGAGCTCGAGTCCTGGATCGAGTTGGCGTAGAGATCTGCAAACTCGGTCCTGGATGACTTGTAGCCCGTAGTGGCGGCGTTGGCGATATTGTTACCGGTCACTTTAAGGTTGGTGGAGGCGGCGTCGAGACCGCTGAGTGCAATACGAAAAGGCATGTTGTGTCTCCTATCAGAAATTTAATCAGCGGATTTCCGCCACGTTTTCGAATGGAACCGGACCCAGTCCGTCAAGATTGAGCGCAAGGCCCTGTCCGTTGCTGCCGATGCTGACGCTGGTGACCCTGGCCTCGGTCAGGATGTAGGGCGCCACCCCCTCGCCATCGACCATGGCCTGGGCGCTGATGGCATAGGTCCCGGGTGTTGCAAATTCGCCGTTATCCATCATGCCGTCCCAGCTGAAGTTGACTTCACCCTGGGGTCGCGTACCCATGTTGATCTCACGTATCAGTTCTCCAGCGGCGTTGTGCACGGAGATGGTGAGATCGGATACAGAACTATCCAGACCCACCAGACCATTGATGGAGCCGCCGAGTTCCAGGTAACCGCCGTTGAGCGGCACCAGTACGTCACGGCCCACCAGGTTGGCCGCCTGCAGTGACTGGTCCGACAACAGTGAACCGGACAGACCGGAAAACGAGGTGTTGAGCTGCTCAATGCCCGAGACCGTCGCGAACTGGGATATCTGGGTCGCCAGTTCGGTGTTTTCCATGGGTTTGAAGGGATCCTGGTTGGTCAGCTCAGTAACCATAAGCTCCAGGAAATCCTCCATAACCAGTTCATCATTTTTCTTCGTTTCCAGCTCCCGGGTAAGCCCGAGGGAATCGTAGATGCTGGCGGCTGTGTCTATAGCATTCATAGTTATTTCCTTACTGGCCCAGCTGAAGGGTGGCGGTCATTAGTTGCTTGGCGGTATTCACCACCTCCACATTGCTCTGGTAAGAGCGTGAGGCGGATATCATGTTGGCCATCTCTTCCACCAGATTGACATTGGGCCGGTATATGTACCCGTCCTCATTGGCCATCGAATGCTCCGGTGCATATTCCATAACCAGCGGCGTCTGGCTCTCAACCACTCCCAGGGTCCGCACACCAACAGCCGGGTCATCCGGATTGAGCTCGTTGAGCATGGCGCTGAACACCGGCTGGCGGGCGCGGTAAGTCTCATCGACGCTGCTGCTGATGCTGTCGACGTTGGCCATGTTGCTGGAGATCAGGTTCAGTCGCAGAGACTGGGCGCTCATGGCGCTGGAGGCTGTATCGAATATCTTGAACATGGACATGGTTTATTGCCCCTTAATGGCCAGTTTGAGTTTCTGTATGCTGCCGCTCAGGAATCGCAGGCTTGCCTGGTACTCCAGTGCATTTGCCGCGTAAGCGGTATGTTCCCGCTGGGAATCCACCGTGTTGCCGTCCAGGCTTGGCTGGCTGGGAATCCGGTAACCCATCATGCCCGGCGGCACGATACCGGTCTCTGTCTGGATATGGCGGCTGTTGGTGACCTGCAGACGCGGAGATTGTTCGACCTGCTGTTTCAGCATCTGTTTGAAGTCGAAGTCCCGGGCCTTGTATCCGGGGGTGTCTGAGTTGGCGATATTACCGGCCAGCACTTCCGCCCGCTGAGCGCGCAGTTTCAGGGCCTGCTCGTGAATACCGAATGTATCGTCAAGTTTCATTGGCGACTGTTTCCCTTTCCTAGATATCAATCACAGGAAGCAGTCTTCGTGCCAACTTTTTAACTCATTGAATTACTAAGCCTTAATGAGATAAGGAAGGGTAGTTTAAGGCGGGAGCGGCAAGGGGACACCGGCGAGGCGGCAAAAAGGAACCGCCGGGCGGCGGTGGGGGTCAGGTGTCAGTCCCTGAGACGATAACCGAATCCGCCGGATTCGCTGATCATCTCGAACCGGTCGCTGTGGCTGCTGAGAGATTCGCTGGAGCCGATAAAGAGGTAACCGCCGGGATTGAGGATTCGGGCCATCCTGTCCAGGATGTCCTGCTTCTGGCTGTTGGAAAAATAGATCAAGACGTTTCTGCAGAAAATCATATCAAAGCGTCCCAGCAGTTCATAACCCCCGGTCAGGTTGAGTTCCCGAAAACTGACCCGGCGTTTTATCTCCGGCCTCACTTCCCATTGATCCCCCCGACTCGTGAAGTAGCGTTTACGCTGATCCGGGTCCAGGCCCTGGGAAACCTCGTTACTGCCGTAGATGCCCTTCTTTGCGCCGGCAAGTACCCTGGTGGAAATGTCTGTTGCGATGATTTCCACCTTGGTCCTGGTGTTCGTGGGAACGGAGGCCTGATAGTCCTCTACAACCATGCTGATGTTGTAGGGTTCCTGCCCGAACGAGCAGCCGGCGGACCAGACTCTCATACGCTCCTGACCGCTTTCGGCCAAAGAAGGAAGAATCCGGTCACCGAGCAGTCGAAAATGGGCCGTATCCCGAAACCAGAAGGTCTCGTTGGTGGTCATGGCGTCAATGATGCAGGTTTGCATGCGCTGGTTTCTGCCGGTGCGCAGATGGTTCATCATCTCGCCCAGGGAGGAGATGCCATGCATCCGCATCACCCCGGCCAGTCTCCTGTTGACCAGGTTCTCCTTTCCGGGGCCCAGCACGATTCCACAAACGTCCTGCAGAAATGTCCGGAAATCCTCATAGTCTCCCCGGGGGACAACCATTTCAGCAGTCGCCTCACCAAATACAGGCTGTTCCGCCCCTGAGCGACTCACATTAGAACCAGAATCCCCGGATGGCTTCGGAGACGCTTTTTGGGGGAAGGAAAGCACTGTGCACCCTTCAATTTGCTGTAAATCACGAAGCATCGGTTCGTATTAAATAGTTACACGCTGTTTGCTGGATAATCTGGTCAACAGTATCAGTGAGTTCGCCATGCTGGTCCCCCAAATCATCCGTAGGTTGTCCGTTTATCGACAGTTTGATTCATAGCTTTAGGAATCATAGCCTTAGTATGCTAACAACCTGCACCAGATCGCACTGCTGGATAAATCTGACAAATCTGGTATGAGATTTGCATGAATACTAACCGAACACCGAAATCCGACTAATTTGCGGCAACAGTTTGCCGATCGAACCCAAATGCGGAGCTATTTTGCCGATGCGACACATCCCGATACTGCTGGCCGCTCTGATTCTGGCCCCACCCGCGTGGGGGGTTGAGCTCCAGTCCCACGAAAGCATCCGGGGAGCCGCAGAACGGCATGTCCGGGAACTCAACGTTGACCAGAAAGGGCGCCTGGAAATAGGGGCAGCCAAACTGGACAGGAGGCTGCGACTGAAAACATGCGGGAGGGATCTGGAAACATTTTCCTCCGGGGACAACCCCGGCAGATCCAGGTACAGCATCGGCGTACGCTGCACCAGCGATCAACCCTGGGCCCTGTACGTACCTGTATCCATGAGTGTTTTCAGGGAAGTATTGGTAATGGACCGGCAAGTCGATCGGGGCAGGCTGCTGACACGGGCCGATATCAGACTTGAGGAACAGGACATAACCCGTTATCGGCGGGGTTACCTGGAACACCCCAAACAGGCTCTGGGCAAAACCCCTAAAAGGTCTTTGAAGGCCGGCACCGTGCTTTCCACCGGTCTGCTGGAATCGTCCACGCTGGTCAGCCGGGGAAGCCGTGTAACCATTCTGGGTGAGATCGGGGGAATCGAGGTTCGCATGGAGGGCAAGGCCCTGGGCAATGGAGCCCTTGGGGAACGAGTTCAGGTAAAAAACAGCAGTTCCAACCGCCGTATAGAGGCAACGGTGGTAGCTGCCGGCATCGTTCAGGTGAGCCTCTGAACGGCCCCGCGCCGCGAGACTGAATCAGACCGCACTACTCCCGGGATTTCACTAAAGTTCGAGGGGATCAGGCCGCTATCCGAAAGTGAGATAGCAGAGGCTTCAAGTAGGTGCAAAATGACGATTCCAAGTATTCAGAATACGCAGACTCACAACGCTGGCGATAACAACAAGGTCACAAGCAAGAGCGTTTCCCAGAGCAGCACATCCGCCGCACCTGCAGGCGCGGCACCTGCGGGCGCGGCATCCGGTCAGGACAAAGTCAGCCTGACGGATTCGGCCACCCAGCTTCAAACACTGACGGAGCATGCGAAGACACTGCCGGTGGTTGATGTCCAGGAAGTCGCGGATGTGCAGCGCACCCTGGCAACCAGCGGGCTGCAGTTCGAGCCTGCACAGGCAGCAGACAATCTGCTGGACCAGGAAAAGGCATTCGCAATGATTGAGATGCAGGGGTAGAACCCGATGACAGCTCCGCCGGCACAATTGTCATCCCTCTCCCAGATGCTCCCGGCGGAGCTTGATTGTGCCGCGAAACTGCTGGACACGCTCGCGGCCGAGCATGCGGCGTTGATCCGCGGCGATGCAGATTCCATAAACTCCGCCAGCACCCTCAAGCTTCAGCAGATGAAAGCGTTCCAGTACCTGCTGTCAGAGCGGGACCAATTTCTAGTCCGGCTTGGATTCCCCCCGGGCAAGGAAGGGACCGAGGCCCTGCTTGAATCGGGTCCGGCGGATCATCCGACCCGGGAGAATTGGGAGGAACTGCAGAAAATGGCACTTCGTCTGCGGGACGGCAACGACCTGAACGGTGGCATTGTTGCTCTGGAACAGCACCACGTCCAACAGGCATTGGATATCCTTACCGGCAGGGCTGGAGGAGACCAGACTTATGGTCCCGCCGGCAGCCGCAGCAACGGACACCAGTCGAACTCACTCGCTAAAGCCTGAAGACCGGGACCGTGCTAAAGGCACTTAAAGAAACCATCCAAAGCCCTGAGCCATCCAAGCCCGGGCGGGATTCCGGCTATCAGATACGGACCCGGAAAAATATGATTCCCCCGCTGGTCCATGCCCACAGGACACGAGTTCTGTTCGATGTCTCGATTCCGACCAGCATGACCCACTACACCACCGCGCTCCTGGGTATTCATGCCGACCATGGATTTCTGGTCCTGGATGAGCTCACCCCAAAAGCCGGCCACAAGAAGTTGCTGAAAAAACGCCAGATGACCCTGACCGGAAAGCTGGATGGTGTACCTCTGAAGTTCAAAACCCGGCTTATAGAGACACGCCAGCAAAAAGGGGTAGCCTTCTACAAGGCCGAAATACCTGAGTCCCTGTTCTACATGCAGAGAAGACAGGAGTTCAGAATTACCAACACCGAGGCCCCAATCCCCTTTCAGGCACAACAGGATAACGACAACCCCGAAATGCTCAGGGGACATGTCCACGACTTGTCACACAACGGAACGGGCCTGATCCTGGAAGGTAAGGTCAATCTGGAAAAAGGGGATATACTGCAAAACTGCCTCATTACCCCCCCCGGAAAAGGCAAGATCCCCTTTGTCCTGAGGGTATACCACTCCAAGTACCACAAGAAGCGTGACCTGACCCGCATAGGGGGTTATATCGAGGAGATCGACAAGAGCTCCAAACGCAGAATAGCCAATATCATAATCCAGTTGGAAAGGGAATATGCCCTGCGCCTGAGTGGCAAGGGATAAGGGATAAGGGATAAGGGCCGAGGGCCAAGGGCCAAGGGCCAAGGGCCAAGGGCCAACAGATTACCGTAAATAGTTTCGGAATCCATTCACCCCGGACTACGCTGGCGCTTCATCCAGGCTACTATTCTCATAACGCTTCAGGTCTTCCGGTCGGTCCAGATCCCACAGCGTCTCCAGTTCTTCCCATCGCCACCCCAGGGTTGAGAGCCTCTCCCTGGTATCTGACAAAACCCGATCACTGCCCCATTCTATTCCCCTGAACAGTTGAGGGTGAGTACGCTTCAGTCCAAGCAATACGTAACCCCCGTCTTCCGCCGGGCCGATGACCGCATCCTTACCGGATTCGAGCCAGAGCAGGGCCTGCCGCAGGTGGATTGGGGATAGCGCAGGACAATCCGTCCCGATGAGCAACACCGAACCGGCCTCCCTAAGACCCTGCTCAGCCGCCCGCAGCATGCGTTCGCCCAGATCCTCGCCCACCTGAGTCTCCAGTCCTATGCCGCATTCCGACGCCAATCGCTGGAATGCCGGATGATCGGTACTCGGCGCACACCAGAAACTCACGGGGGCAAGACCCGAGGCAACCGCCTGGGATATCGTCTTTTCCAATAGAGTGCCATGGAGATGCGCTGCCCCTTCAGCGCCAAGGCAGGGGATAAGTCGGGTCTTTACCTGCCCCGGTATGGGGGCCTTGGCGAAGATCAGGATCCTTGAGTCGGGGAACTGCATTGACGGTATCGCCTCTCGAGCGTTTCCGGATCGACACCCATAGCGTAGGCCAGCCGCAGGCGCCACATCAGCAGGATGGTCCTGTACACACCCTGGGTCTCCCAGCGTCGACTGGAAGTAACAAGGCGCTGGGAGAGACAGCAGGGTGCAGAGATCCGTTTCAGGGAGCGGCTGAGGGCGATGTCCTCCATCAGGGGTATTTCCGGAAACCCGCCGGCAGCGACAAAAGCCTCTCTCTCCACAAAAATCCCCTGGTCACCGGTGGCAATACCCGTCAGCCTGGACCTCCGGTTCATCATGGACTCCACCAGCCGCAGCATCCTGTGCCTGCCGGACATGGTGATATCGAACCGCCCCCAGCGATACCTTCCCGAGGCCAGCGATGAAACGATGGTATCCACGGCGTGATCGGGCGGGCTGCTGTCTGAGTGGAGAAACCAGAGTATGTCGCCCCCTGCCCTGGCGGCACCGGCGTTCATCTGTCTGGCCCTTCCTGGTTCCGATACCAATAAGTGGTCCACCAGGGTCGCCAGCTTGTCCAGGGCGCCGTCACGGCCGCCGCCGTCCACCAGCAACAGCTCATGACCTTCGAGACGACAGTATTGCAGGGATTCCACCAGGGACTCCAGGATCAGACCCTCATTCAAACAGGGTATGACAATGGAGACCCGTACCGGATTTGTCGCCACTGTTCCAGTCACCGGTGTTTCTAATCCGCCAGGGCCCCGCCACAACTGCTTCCCTGCCCGGCTGTACAGCCGTAACAGTGTTCCGCTATCCGCACCGGCCTGCCGGTGAGATCCACCCGCATCAACTCCGAGATATGGCTTCTGGAGCTGCCATTGTGCGCAACCGGCATATCGAGCATCTGATTGAAATCGCAATCATAGACGTAGCCCTGCCAGTCGATGCTCAGCAGATTGCGGCACATAACGGTCTTCAGATTGTCAGTGCTGTGGGCCGACTTCAACAGGTGCATGTAACTGTCGAATTCCCCATGAGACAACAGGGTGCTGCCGAAACGGCTGATCGGCATGTTGGTAATCGTGAAAAGATTGTTGAACCGGACCCCGTAGGCCTCCAGCAGCACCCGCTTGAAATCCGCTTCAAGTTCCCCTTGGGCGGGCGGAAGACTGGCACCCTGGGGGTTGAAAACCAGGTTCAGGGTCAATCCGCTTCCCTGTTGACCGTAGCCCTGACGGTTGAGTGCACGCAACCCCTCCAGGCTCCTGTCGAACGTCCCTTTTCCCCGCTGGTTTTCCACGTTCTCCTTCAGATAACAGGGCAGTGACGCAACGATCTCGACCTGCATGGAGGCCAGAAACTCCGCAAGATCCTCCTGGCCGGGCTCCTGGAGCACGGTAAGGTTACAGCGGTCAATGACTTTGATCCCCAGTTCCAGGGCCCGGGTCACCAGGTGACGGAAATGGGGGTTCAACTCCGGTGCCCCGCCCGTAAGGTCCAGACTCTGAACACCGCCGGCCTCGGCGTATTCGAGAACCTGATCTACTGTTTCAAGATCCATCAACTCCTTCCGGTTGGGACCCGCATTGACATGGCAATGTTTGCAGGTCTGGTTGCACAGGTAACCCAGATTGACCTGAAGTGTCTCCAACCGCCCGCGGTTGACATGGGGAAAACTGGTGGGGAGCAATAGGTGTGCGGTGTCCAGCATAGTTCTACTCAACTCGATCTGAAAAAATCGGTCATATGGTATGCGCAGGCCGATGCGGTGATCAAGGTAGTTGGTTTTTATATAGGACCGGAAGAACCCTGTGATGTTTCACCCGACTTTGTGCATGTTTATGAAACTATCCCACTGTGGGATAATCTCAGGTTTATCATAGCCGGTGTCCGGATTCTCTCGTTTCGCCGCCCGCTACATGATTCTGAACCGTCAACGGACTCCAGCGACAGCAATGAACCCCAGCGCACGCAAAATACTGGTCACAAGCGCCCTGCCCTATGCCAACGGGCCGATTCATATCGGACATCTGGTGGAATACATCCAGACCGACATCTGGGTGCGCTTCCAGAAGATGCGGGGCCACCGCTGCATTTATGTCTGTGCTGACGATGCCCACGGCACCCCGATCATGCTGCGCGCCCGCCAGGATGATATCGAACCTGAAGAGCTGATTGCCCGGGTGGCCAGCGAGCACCAGGCGGATTTTGCCGAGTTCAATGTGGACTTTGAAAACTACCACTCCACGCACTCCGAAGAGAACCGGTTCTATTCGAACACCATCTACGAGCGTAATCGCGCCAAAGGGCACATCTCCAACCGGGTCATCACCCAGGCTTACGATCCGGTGGAAAATATGTTTCTCCCGGACCGCTTTATCAAGGGCGAATGCCCGAAGTGCGGCGCCAAGGACCAGTACGGCGACAATTGCGAAGTTTGCGGCGCCAGCTATTCTCCCAGCGAACTGATCGACCCGGTTTCCGCGGTTTCGGGGGTGACACCGGAGCAGAGGGAGTCGGAACACTTCTTTTTCAGGCTGGGTGATTTCGAATCCATGCTCAGGGAATGGACCCGGGGCGGCCACCTGCAGGAAGAGGTTTCCAACAAGCTGGACGAGTGGTTCCGGGCCGGCCTGCAGGAGTGGGACATCTCCCGGGACGCACCCTACTTCGGATTCGAGATACCCGATCAGCCGGGCAAGTATTTCTATGTGTGGCTCGACGCCCCGATCGGCTACATGGCCAGCTTCAGGAATCTCTGCGACCGGGTCGAAGGTCTGGAGTTCGATGAGTTCTGGACCCGGGACTCGGATGCGGAGCTCTACCATTTCATCGGCAAGGACATCATCTATTTCCACGCCCTGTTCTGGCCCGCCATGCTCCAGGGCGCCGACTATCGGACACCCACGGCTATTTTTGCCCACGGATTCCTGACCGTGGACGGACAGAAAATGTCCAAGTCCAGAGGGACCTTTATCAAGGCACGCACCTATCTGGACCACCTCAATCCGGAGTACCTGCGCTACTACTTTGCCGCAAAACTCGGCTCCGGCGTGGAGGATATAGACCTCAACCTGGATGACTTCGCCGCCCGCATCAATTCCGACCTGGTGGGCAAGGTGGTCAACATCGCAAGCCGGTGCGCGGGATTCATAAGGAAACGCTTCGACGGAAAGCTCGCGGAGCAAATTTTCGAGCCCGGTCTGTTCGAGGAGTTCGTCAACAGCGGGGAATCCATTGCCGGACGCTACGAGCAACGGGAATTCAGCCACGCCGTGCGCGAGATCATGGCGCTGGCAGATCGGGCCAACCAGTATATCGATGAGAAAAAACCCTGGGTGATCGCCAAGCAGGAAGGTAGTGACCTGGAGCTTCAGGCAGTCTGCTCCATGGGCATCAACCTGTTCAGAGTGCTGATCGGCTACCTGCGCCCGATACTGCCTGAAACCGCGGCGAAGTCCGAAGCCTTTCTCAAGATCGCCCCCCTTACCTGGGAAACTTTGGCCACACCGCTGACAAATCATGAGATCGCCAAGTTCAAACCCCTGATGACACGCATCGAAGCCCCGCAGATCCAGGCCATGGTGGATGCCTCCAAAGAGGATCTGAGCACTGTCGAAGCCGCAGTGAAGCCTGCCGGCCCGCTGGTCGACGATCCTATTTCCGACACCGTCGAGTATCCTGATTTCGCACGGGTGGACCTGCGGGTGGCCCGCATCGTCGAGGCGGCCCATGTGGAAGGCGCCGACAAGCTGCTACAGCTTACCCTCGACCTGGGCGGTGAAACCCGAAACGTTTTCGCAGGCATCAAGTCCGCTTACAAACCCGAAGATCTGGAAGGGCGTCTGACCGTCATGGTCGCCAACCTGGCTCCGAGAAAGATGCGCTTCGGCGTCTCCGAGGGGATGATCCTCGCCGCCGGACCGGGCGGCAGGGACATCTTCATGCTGAGCCCGGATTCGGGGGCCGATCCGGGCATGCGGGTGAAGTAAGCTACGCCGTGAAAGAGTACGCCCTGATCCTGATCAGTACGGTACTGGTCAACAATTTCGTCCTGGTAAAGTTCCTTGGGCTCTGCCCGTTCATGGGTGTGTCCCGTAAACTGGAAACCGCGGTGGGCATGGGGCTGGCGACCACATTCGTGTTGACCCTGTCTTCCATCTGCAGCTACCTGATCAACGAGTATCTGCTTATCCCCCTGGAATTGACCTATCTGCGCACCATCGCCTTTATCCTGGTAATCGCCGTGGTGGTGCAGTTCACCGAAACGGTCATGCATAAGACCAGCCCGGTGCTATACCAGGTCCTGGGTATCTTCCTGCCCCTGATCACCACCAATTGCGCGGTCCTGGGTGTGGCCCTGCTCAATGTCCAGGAACGGCACGGGTTCATCGAGTCCGCGCTATACGGCCTCGGGGCGGCCGGGGGCTTTTCCCTGGTACTGGTGCTGTTCGCAGCCGTCAGGGAGCGGGTCAACGTTTCCGATGTCCCGGAGCCCTTCCAGGGCAGCGCAATCGCATTGATCACGGCCGGCCTGATGTCCATGGCCTTCATGGGATTCGCCGGCCTGGTTGCGAGCTAGGTGGCGCCCTAAATGTTCATTGCAGTCCTCGCCATCTCCGCCCTAGCCCTGCTCTTTGGGCTCCTGCTGGGCTATTCCGCGATCCACTTCCGGGTGGAGGGCGATCCCATCGTGGAAAAGATAAACGCCCTGCTGCCCCAGACCCAGTGCGGGCAGTGCGGCCATCCCGGCTGCCGGCCCTATGCCGAAGCCATCGCCTCGGACGAATCCGAGATCAATCTCTGCCCGCCGGGCGGTGAAGCCACCATGATCGCCCTGGCAGACCTGCTGGGAAAAGACCCGGTTCCCCTGGAAGGTGTCGCGGCAGAGGAAAAACCGTTCGCCCTCGCAGTCATCGACGAACAGGAGTGCATTGGCTGCACCCTTTGCATCCAGGCCTGTCCGGTGGACGCCATCCTGGGTGCGGCAAAACAGATGCACACGGTCATCGAGGGCGAATGCACCGGCTGTGAACTCTGCCTGCCTCCCTGTCCGGTGGAGTGCATACACATGATCCCCGTCGGCGTGGACACCGGCAGCTGGAAATGGCCCATCCCGACACCGGATTCCCTCGAGGGGACCGGAACGGCGGCAGCGGCAGGCCAGGCCTGTTAACAGGCCCTAATCCAGATGCATTATCCAAGCACCCATAAGACCACCCACCGCCTCCACCGATTTCACGGGGGGCTTCACCTGCCCGACAACAAGGCCCAGTCCACCGGTCGGCCGGTGCGTCAGGCCCTGGTTCCTGAACTGTTGATACTGCCTCTGCAGCAGCACATTGGAGCGATCGCCAAACCGCTGGTATCGGCCGGTGATCATGTACTGAAGGGGCAGATGATCGCCGCACCCCAGGGATTGATCAGTGCACCGGTTCACGCCGCCAGTTCCGGTGTCGTCGTCGGTATCGAGGATCGTCCCATTCCCCATCCGTCAGGCCTCTCGGCACCCTGCATACTCATCCGTACCGACGGTGAGGATCGGTGGTGTGAACTGCCGGAACCGATCGGGGACGTGAATGCCATCAACCCCGATACCCTGCGCGCCAGAATCCGCGATGCTGGCATTGTGGGCATGGGTGGTGCGGCCTTCCCCACCAGCGTCAAGGTCAATCCCGGCAGAGAACAGCCAATAGACACCCTGGTCATCAATGGAGCGGAATGCGAACCCTACATCACCTGTGACGACATGCTGATGCGGGAGCGGGCCGGCCGCGTGGTCGCCGGAGTGGCCGTCTTGCGTCAGCTGGTGGAGGCGGAGAAATGCCTTATCGGTATCGAAGACAACAAGCCGGACGCCATTGCCGCCATGACCCAGGCGGTAAAAGATATCGGGCTCGACCAAACGACGGTAGTTACCATCCCCACCCACTATCCCTCCGGGGGAGAGAAGCAGCTGATAAAGGTGCTGACGGGCCTGGAGGTTCCATCGGAGGGGATTCCCGCCCGGATAGGCATCGTCTGTCACAACGTGGGAACCGCGGCTGCGGTGGCCGATGCGGTGTTGGAGGGCAAACCCCTGATATCCCGCCTCCTCACCCTGACCGGCCAGGGGATTGCAGAACCCTGCAATCTTGAAGTGCTGGTCGGCACTCCGGTAAGCGAACTGATCCGTCGGGCCGGCGGCTACACGAACGCGGCGTCCCGACTGATCCTGGGTGGACCCATGATGGGCTTTACCCTGCCAGACGACCAGGTTCCCGTGACCAAGGCCTCAAACTGCCTGCTCGTTGCCGGTGTCGGGGAAGCACCCGATCCGGGGCCCGCCGCACCCTGCATCCGATGCGGTGAATGCGCAAAGGTCTGTCCGGCCAATCTCCTGCCGCAACAGATGTACTGGTATGCCAGGGCGAAGGATCTTGAAAAGGTTCAGGAATACAACCTCTTCGACTGTATCGAATGCGGCTGCTGTTCCCATGTCTGCCCTTCCCATATTCCCCTGGTTCAATACTACCGGTACGCGAAGCAGGAGAGTTGGGCACTCGATCTGGAAAAACACAAATCAGAACACGCCCGACACCGCCACGAGGCGAGGCAGGAACGTCTTGCCCGCCTGGAGGCCGAGAAAAAGGCCCGCTTGAAAAAGAAGAAGGCGGCATTGAAAAAGAAACCGACCGCGGCCGGAACGTCTGCAGACCCGAAGAAGGCCGCTATCGATGCCGCCCTGAAAAGGGCGGCGGAAAAGAAGGCCCAGCTTGCGGAAAAAGGCGTCAAGCCGGAAAACACCCAGCAGCTCACCGAAGCCCAGCAAAGGCAGGTGGACGCAGCCGACGCCCGCAGGAAGGCGGCCCGGCCGGCGGAGCCGCCGGCTGATGCTGCCGCGGTCGAAACCGAACAACAGGACGGATGACGGATGCGTTTCCCCACTGTCACATCACCCCACACCGAACGGCCCAACAGCGTCACCTGGACCATGCTGTGGGTGATCATCGCCCTGGTGCCCGGCAGCATCGCCATGATCTGGTACTTCGGCTGGGGAATTCTGATCAACATGCTGCTGGCGAGCCTGGTGGCTGTCGCCGGCGAAGCGGCGGTGCTCAAGCTTCGGTCCAGGCCGGTGATGCCCGCTGTGGGCGATCTGAGCGCCGTGGTGACAGCCCTGCTGTTCGCCCTCGCCGTCCCGCCGCTACTCCCCTGGTGGCTGACCGTCCTGGGCGTGGGTTTCGCCATTATCGTGGTGAAGCACATGTACGGGGGCATCGGCTACAACCCCTTCAACCCGGCCATGGCGGGATACGTGCTGCTGCTGATCTCGTACCCGGTGGAAATGACCGCCTGGCTGCCGCCGCGCATGATCAACGAACAAGTACTCGGGCTGGGTCAGACCCTGTCGGTGATCTTCACCGGCACCCTGCCCGCAGGCCTGGACTGGGATGCCATTACCATGGCGACTCCCCTGGACACCATGCGCACCCAGCTGGACCTCAACATCATGATCAGCGAGATCCGCCTGAGCCCGCTTTGGGGTGATTTCGGCGGCATGGGCTGGGAATGGGTCGGGAACTGGTTCCTGCTTGGTGGTCTTTTCCTGCTCTACAAACGGGTCATCAGCTGGCATATCCCCGTCGCCATGCTGGTGGTGCTGCTGTCGATCGCCATGCTGTTCCACGCACTGGACCAGGAGACCCACCCCTTTGGTCTATTCCATATTTTCAGCGGCGGCACCTTGCTGGGGGCCTTCTTCATAGCTACTGATCCCGTCAGCGCCTGCACAACCCGGAAAGGTCAACTGATCTACGGCGCCTGTATTGGCGTACTGATATTTGTCATCCGCACATGGGGCGGCTATCCCGATGCGGTAGCCTTCGCGGTTCTGCTTATGAACATGGCCGCACCCACTATCGACTACTACACCCAGCCAAGGGTATTCGGTCACGGTCCCTAGGGCCTATTAATACTATGCGGATATCCATCGACGGAGGCCATTTTTTCACAGGACAAGGCGCACTGAGCGCAGTGTACCTGCCGTACATAAGCGAAAGTGCAACGCGGTCATGGGGAAAAATGGCCCCGTCCCTTCGGGTTGGCCCTCCAATGAGGCCATGCGGCGTTGCACATCGCTCATTTGGAACAACCAAACTTCGCTCTGCGCGCCTTGCCTGGCCTCATTGGAGGGCCAACGCTGGGTATCCGCATAGTATTAATAGGCCCTTGCATGATTAAGCACCCGGTTATGCTCTCAGGTCTGATCCTGGCACTGTTCGCAGTCGCCGGTACCGGCCTGGTGGCCTTTACGAACCTGCATACCGCGGATCGCATCGCAGCGAACGAACGTGCCGCACTGCTGCGCAGCC
>JAQYVO010000055.1 GCA_030145425.1 Chromatiales bacterium
AAACGCGGCTTCTCGTCGGCGACACGCAATACGGAATCGTCCAGGCGATTGACGATATCGCGGTCGTGCAGCAGATAGTAGTCCGCTATCCTGTTCAGCCTGTCGCGGGCATCCTGATTACTGATGGTCTGAGGCTCGTCACTGCGATTGCCCGAAGTCAGCACGATGGGACCCGGCATGTCCCGCATTAACAGATGGTGCAGTGCCGTGTAAGGCAACATGAAGCCCAGGGTGTTCTGCCCGGGTGCTACGCCCCCGCAGAGCTGTTCTCCCGTGCCGTTCAACACCACGATGGGTGATGACCTGTCCCGCAGCAACGCTGCTTCCATCCCACTCACCTGGGCAAACCGGGCGACCATATCCACATCACGCGCCATCAGGGCAAACGCCTTGTGATAACGGTGCTTGCGCCGTCGCAGGGTATCGACCGCCTCCTCGTTCGCCGCGTCACAGGCGAGATGTATGCCGCCTATGCCCTTGATGGCCAGGATTCGACCCTGGCGAATCAGCCGCGCAGTAGCCCCGATAACATCGCCGCCCTTATCGGGCTGCTGTTTTTCGCCCTCAGAGTCTTCCAGCCAGACCCGAGGCCCACAGCTGTGACAGGCATTGGGCTGAGCATGAAAACGCCGGTCGGCCGGATCCTCATATTCGGCCCGACAGTTGGTACACATCGGAAACGATGCCATGCTGGTACTGGCGCGATCATAGGGAACCGCCTTGATGATGGACAGCCTGGGACCGCAATGTGTGCAGTTGGTGAAGGGATAACGGTAGCGGCGATTGGACGGATCCAGTACCTCGTCAAGGCACGCGGAACAGGTAGCTGCATCCGCCGCCACATCGGTTCGCACCTCGCCTTTGCGACTGACGACGATCCGGAAACCCTCTGGTGCCTCACCTGCATTTTCCGGAACCGAGCAGACGATGTCTTCGATGCGGGACAGGGGCGGCTGTTCGGTCTTGATACGCTGCGCGAAAAGATCGAGAGCTTCCCGGGTTCCCCAGGCTTCGATCGACACACCCTCCGCGTCGTTCCAAACCTGCCCGACGATGCTGCAGGCTTTGGCCAGCCGCCAGACAGTCGGACGAAACCCCACACCCTGCACGATGCCGGTAATCCGGATGCTTTCACACAGCATCAATGGACCTTACAGCCCTCGCATATCAGCAAAAATTTTCGATCAAACCGCCCCGGCATAAGTAAATCCCGCATCTTCCACCGCCTGCCTGATCACCCCCTCGTCATCGACACCCTCAACGGTAACCAACCCGCCTTCCAGCTGAACCGTCACATCCACACCGGGCGCCGCCGTCCTGATTGCCTGTTCCACGGAACTGGTGCAGCCGCCGCAGTGCATGCCTTCAACCTTGTATGTCTTTGCCATTTTCTATCAACCTGTTTTCCTGACTCAGCGTGAGAGGGCCGAATTCCTTCAGCCATCTGGTTACCCTTCGGTCGAATGAATTCGACCCTACAGATCTTGATGGATAAGTTGTAGGGCCGAATTTATTCGGCCATCTGATTCAAGAGCTGTCAAAATCATTCCTTATTTTTTGTTTCCATTGAAACGTCGCAACAGCAGCGAGTTGGACACCACACTCACCGAGGACATGGCCATCGCCGCTCCGGCGATTACCGGATTCAGCATTCCGGAGGCGGCCAAGGGAATCGCCACCAGATTATAGATCAGCGCCCAGAACAGATTCTGTCTTATCTTCCGATACGTGGCCCCGGAAATCGACAACGCATCCAGGACCAGTTCCGGCTCGCCCCTCATCAGCGTAATTCCGGCAGTGTGCATCGCCACATCGGTTCCGGTGCCCATGGCGATTCCGATATCCGCCGCGGCCAGCGCCGGCGCGTCATTGATACCATCTCCCACCATGGCGACGATCCTGCCCTGGCTTCGGATCTTTTCCACATTCGATGCCTTTTCCGCGGGCAGCACCTCGGCAATCACCCGGTCAATACCCACCCTGGTTCCCACGATTCTGGCGGCATGAGGATTGTCGCCGGTCAGCATGACGGTCTCTATACCCCGTTTCCTCAATTCTTCCATGGCACCGCGTGCGCCGGTCCGGACCGGATCCACCACGGACAGGAAACCCAGCACCTGCACTGCATTCCCGGTCTCCGCCACCCACATCAGGGTCTGCCCCCCGGATTCCAGATCCCCCGCCTGACTGTCCAAAGCCTTGAGATCAACCCCGGACTCCTCCATCAGCCGCCGGCTGCCGATGAGCAACGGATGTTCCCCGACGCTGGCGGAAAGCCCCCTGCCGGGCAGGGACTTGAACGCTTGCACGGCAGACAGAGACACACCCCTTTCGGCAGCGTGCTGAAGCACCGCTTTTGCCAGCGGATGTTCGCTTCCCTGCTGGGCCGTTGCCGCCAGGGACAGCAGGCTGTCCTCGTCGCCATTCATGGCAACAACGCGCTCCACCGTCGGCCTGCCCTCGGTTAGCGTACCCGTCTTGTCAAAGATCAGGGTATCGATGCTCTTGGCCCGCTCCAGGGCCTGGGCGTCCTTGATGAGGATGCCGTTTCGAGCGGCCACGCCGGTGCCTACCATCAGGGCCGTGGGGGTGGCCAACCCCAGGGCGCAGGGGCATGCGATCACCAGCACCGTTACTGCAGCCACAAAGCCCGTCTGCATATCGCCCGCCCAAGTCCAGCCCAGAAAGGTGACCACGGCAATGCATACCACCACCGGAACGAATACGGCAGATATCCTGTCAACCAGCTTTTGGACGGGCGCTTTGCTCGCCTGGGCATCCTCAACCAGTCCTATGATTCGCGACAGCGTTGATTCGGTCCCCACGGTGGTGGCCTGGATACGCAAAAGCCCGTCGCCATTGACCGATGCACCTGTTACCAGGTCCCCCACGCCCCTGTGCACCGGCATGGACTCGCCGGTGATCAGGGATTCGTCAAGCTGACTCTCACCCTCGATGATCCGTCCATCCACCGGCACCCGCTCCCCCGGCCGGATCAGGACCACCTCGTCATGAAAGACGCTTGCCGCGGGGACATCGATGATATTACCGTTCCGCTCCACCCTCGCCGTATCCGGCTGCAAGTCCATCAGAGACCGGATTGCCGAAGCGGCGCTTTGCTTGGCCCGCCGCTCCATCCACTTGCCGAACAACACAAGGGTGATAACCATGGCGGAGGCCTCGAAATAGAGATGTCCCCCCGCCCCCCCGATCAGAGTGACCCAGGCGCTCAGGCCCCAGGCGGCGCTGGTTCCCATCGCCACCAGAACGTCCATATTTCCGGCTCCGCCCATCAGCGAACGGAACGCACCCCGGTAGAAACGCCAGCCAAGCCAGAACTGAACCGGTGTGGCTAATAACATTTGTACCCAGGCGGGCAGCATGAGGTCCATATCCAGGGGCATCAGAAACATGGGCAATGCCAAAGGCAGCGTAAGCAGAACGGCAAGCATCAGCTGCACCTGTTCCACACGGTCCCGAACCCGGTTTCTGGCATCCGCGTCCGCGGACTGTTGTGCGGCACTGACCGACGGCATCGCCCCGAACCCGGCCTTCTCAACTGTTTCGATGAGCCTCTTAAGTTCCAGGACACCGGCGGGCCCCGTAACCACCGCTTTCTCAGTGGCCAGGTTGACCGACGTCCGGTCCACCCCTGGCAGCCTGGAGAGTACTTTCTCCAGTCGGCTCGAGCAGGCGGCACAGGTCATTCCCGAGATATCGAGATTGAAGTGTTCGGCAGGCACGGAAAAACCGGCACGGCCGATTGCTGCCGCAATGTCTCCCGCCGACAGGGATTCGGCATCGAAATCCACACTGGCGCTGTTGCTCGCCAGATTGACGCTGGCCTGCCTCACACCGGGCTGCCTGTTGAGCACTTTTTCCAGGCGGGTGGAACAGGCAGCGCAGGTCATTCCCTCAACAGGAACCCTAAGTTTGTGGATGGATGGGGCTTCGCTCATGGCAATCTATCGATTTGTCTAAACCGGGGCCCGACGGTTAGGTGTACCACTGGCCGTAACACTTTTTGACCACCAGAGAACGGCTTCCGTTCATAGCCCATCAAATCCAGGATGGTAGTAAATTCAGGGATTTCAAGCCGGTCCCGACTTCTACCCCGACCCCCCAAAGAGTATACTGATGCGCCGATAAATTATCTGGATAATCATGAATAAAAAGCGCTACGACAGCATCGTCATTGGCAGCGGCCCCGCCGGGGAAGGGGCGGCGATGAAGCTGAGAAAATCCGGTCAGCGGGTTGCCATTGTGGAAAAACATGATCAGGTGGGCGGCGGCTGCACCCATTGGGGTACTATCCCCAGCAAGTCGCTGCGGCACACCATTCAGATGCTCGTGGACTACCGGCGCAACCCCCTCTTCAGTCACACCCTTGAACAGGTTTACCTGGATTATCCGCAGTTGCTGGAGGCGGCAGACTCCGTGATCAAGGATCAGGTCAGTACCCGTTACCGCTATTATGCGCGAAATCGGGTGGACGTGATCTACGGCCACGCCGGTTTCCTGGATGCCAACACCCTGGAAATCATGGTTGGCAACAATGACAGGGAGATCGTGCAGGCGGATCACTTCGTCATTGCCACCGGGTCGAGTCCCTATCGCCCGCCAGACATCGATTTCAACCATCCAAGGGTGTTGGACAGTGATACGGTCCTGGCATTGAAGCATACCCCCAAATCTCTGACCATCTACGGTGCAGGTGTGATCGGCTGCGAGTACGCATCGATCTTCTGCAATCTCGATGTGAAGGTGAACCTGGTCAACACCCGGGACCGGCTGCTCTCTTTCCTGGATGACGAGATCACCGATGCGCTCAGCTACCACCTGCGCCATCAGGGCGTGGTTATCAGGAACAACGAGGAGTACGAACTTGTCGAGGCCCAGGACAACGGTGTGGTGCTGCACTGTCGGTCCGGGAAGAAGTTCAAGACCGACCTGCTGCTTTGGGCCAACGGCCGCTCGGGCAACACCACGGGCATGAATCTGAAGGAAAGCGGAATCGGTGTAAACCACCGCGGTCAGATCGAAGTGGACGAGTGCTACCGCACCAGCCAGTCTCACATCTATGCCGTGGGTGATGTGGTCGGACCACCCGGACTCGCCAGTGCAAGCTATGACCAGGGACGGTTCGTCGGCGCCCATATCGCCGACGGCGACAGCGACTGGAGCCTGATCAAGGATTT
>JAQYVO010000144.1 GCA_030145425.1 Chromatiales bacterium
AAGGAGGTTAGCGATGAATGAGGCTTTCGGTAAGGGGTTGATTTTAATGATCTTGATTAGCGGTGCGGGTCATTCCCTGGCAGCCACGAACGTGTTCCGCTGCGTCGATGAAGCGGGAAAAGTTGAGTTTCGCCAAAGCCAATGCCCATCCGGCAGGGAACAGGCCCTGCAGATTGAGACGCCGAACATAGGATGGATCAAGCCGCGAACCAAGTCCGCGGCGGATGATAATAAAAAAGTCAAACCAACCGGGCGTGCGGGAAAGAAAGACCTGCAGAGTGTCGGAGAGCCCGCAAACCGTCTGAGATGCTGGGAGGGACGACAGAGATTAAAACGAATCCAGTGGCAGCGACGCAAAGGTTACGACCCTGCCACGGGTGAGGAGATGCGCCGGGAGCGGCGGCAGGAGAAGGCCTTTCAGAGGGAGTTCTGCCGGGAACACAAATAGTAGGGCCGAGGGCCAAGGGCCAAGGGCCGAGGGTCGAGGGCTAAGCAATAGTTTAGCAGGGGTATACCTTCCGTCTTCTGTTACCCGCGTTTCGCTGCGCTCAACGCAGGCTACTAGCTGGCGCCTCTTACCTTGGCCCTCGGCCCTCGGCCCTTGGCCCTTTCTCGGCCCTTAATCAGAACCCGCTGTTAACACGCCAGCGCTGGTAGCTGGGCTCGGTTCGATAGCCGCGGCTGCTGATGTAGTTCAGTACATTGCGCAGGCGGTAAAACTGAACCACCGAGTCGACCCTGATGATCTCCTTCCCCTGTTCGTCGAAAAAGACGATGGATGGGGTGTAGAAAAGATCAAGTTCCCTTGCCCACTCTCTGGCAGTGGTGCGGCGGCCTGCAGGCGTTATGACAGGGGTCGGTGAGCGGTAATCCAGCTGCACGTTTTCGAACTGCCGGAACAGATCCTCGACGGCGGGTTCCTGAAGCGGCTGGCTGTGCAGCACATCGCAGGCATGACAATCCCCCTGCTCGAAGAATACGGCGAGCGGCCTTTCTCCCGGCAGGCGGCTGCGGTCGAGGGCGTAGGGAGGCGGCATGAAGAATGCCTCTTCGTTGAGTTCTTCGGGTTCGAAGGCCATGGAACCCTCCGCACGCTCCATGTAGGCACTGAAGGTTTCCCGCCGGTGATGCCCGTCCGCCACATATTCCAGCGCCGCGCGAAACTTGTAAGGCGGATAGTAACCCCGCAGGCGCAGCGCCTCTTTACCATCACTGTCGTAGAAAATCAGTGACGGGGTGAAGTTGGTGTTCTCGCGTACCGAAAACTTCCGCTCCGAAAGCGTTTGGCCCTGCAGGTCCGTGAGTTCATCCACACCCCAGATATCGACTGGCACTATGTCGAAATTCCGCCGGGTGTATGAAACGATATCCTCCATGCCGAAGTTGACTTTCATCAGCCTTTGGCAGTAAGCGCAGCGTCTTTGTCCGAAATATACGATGATGCCCTTTTTCCCCGCTGTCACAGCCTCTTCCAGATCGTCCCGCAGGTCCAGGAAACTTTCTTTGAACCAGGTCGGGTGTTCCAGCGGCTCGGCCAGGGGGAAATCCTCGAATTGAAATGCCTCGTCCGGTTCGGGTGGGGTGGCAGCGGCACAGAGAGGCGGCAGAAGGCATAAGAAAACCAGCAGAAACAAGCCCCTGGTCCGGCATGACTCGGATAGGATGGATTCGGACATGGTTTTAAGGATTTCTCTACTCCTTTTCGAGCCATTCACGGATCATAAACAGGGCGGCTATCGAGCGGGCCTCGTTGAAATCCTCCCGGCCCACCAGATCGTCCAGGTCGGCAAGCCTCCACGGTATCACTTCGATGAGCTCGGGTTCATCCCCGGGCAGGCGCCTGGTGTAGAGATCCCTGGCGAGCACAATGTGCGTGGAATGATATAGGTACCCCGGTGCGACGGTGACCGAAGAAATTTTTTCCAGCCGGCGGGCCCCGTATCCCACCTCCTCCTGGATCTCCCGATTGGCCGCGTCCAGCAGACCCTCTCCAGATTCTATATGGCCCTTTGGAAATGCCAGGTCATACCTTTCCATACCCGCGGAATATTCACGGATCAACAGCACCGTCTGCGGATCCGGCATGGGTACTATCAGTACTGCCCCTTCATTGGACCCGACGATGCGCTGATAACACCGGGTCTGGCCGTTGGAGAACTCCAGGTCCATTTCCTCGATACGGAAGATGCCCGTGTTCGCCAACGGTCGGCGGGCGCTTATGACTGGGTGCTTAGACATCTTTTCAATCTCTGGCAAAATAGTAACTCTGAACTATCAAGACAAAGCCTCGTGCCTGGCAGCGGGTGTCGGCAGCAGGGATGCTGCCGTCAAGCCTACATGGGTTCAGCGCATCGCGCTGAACGACCAACCATGGATGGTTGGTCCGGACTTTCAAGCGAAGCAGGATGTGTAGCTTGAAAGTATTTACGGCGTCCCGTGGCCAGGAACGGGGTTTTGTCCCTATGAACTCAGGTAAACTTTACACCATGCTCGACTGGAACCAAATTGACAGTGTCTTTCTGGACATGGACGGTACGCTGCTGGATCTGCACTTCGACAACCACTTCTGGCTCGAATATGTTCCCAGGCGGTATGGGGAGGCCAGGGGCATCTCCCTGGCGGATTCGAAGCAGTTGTTGCTGACCCGTTACCAGGATATCGAGGGCACGCTGAATTGGTATTGTGTGGATCACTGGAGCCGCGAACTCGGCCTGGATATCGCGCTGCTCAAGGAGGAGGTGGGTCATCTGATCTCGGTACACCCCCATGTGGTGGAGTTTCTCCAAGCCGTCAGGAGTCTGGGCAGACGGATCGTTCTGGTGACCAACGCACATCAGAAGTCCCTGGCCCTGAAGCTGGAGCGTACGGCACTGAAGGGGTATCTCGATGTTGTGGTTTGTGCCCACGACCTGGGGCTGCCCAAGGAAGATCCCTTGTTCTGGGACAGGCTGCAGCAGGTGGAGCCTTTCGACAGGCAGCGAACCCTGTTCGTCGATGACAGCCAGGCTGTTTTAAAATCGGCGAGGGATTACGGTATCCGCTGGCTGCTGGCGGTGATCAGCCCCGATACCCGCGGGCCGGCTAAAGATCCTGGTGATTTTCCGGCCATCCGGGACTTCTCGGAGATACTGCCGGGGGTTATTTTCCCCAGGTCTTAAATCTTTTCCTGCAATAGCTTAGCAGCGCTTCATAGTCCCGGAAGTAGAGATCGAAACCATCTTCCGCCGGTGCATCCAGTTCGCACCAGTCGTTGTCGTAATCGCGGCAGATCTGAGGTCGTTGATCGTAGATGGCGCAGACCCCACCAAGCCTCAGGTGCGAACAGGGGGTGTCGATGATGAGGTACCAGCCGTCACTGTCCTTGTACAAACCCACGCCCTGGTGGGACACCTGCCAGAGAAGGTGTTCGAACTCTGCCTTGGAACGCGGTGCGGCCCCCAGCGCCTGGGTAATGTAAGTGCAGCACTTCGACATGTGGCAGCGGCTGCATTTATTGCTGGATTCCAGCTTCAGGGCTGGTACGCTCGATAGTACTTGGTTTGTGGTCATTTTGGGTACGGTTGTCGCAACCAAGCTTACATCACACAGACGTAGCCTGGATGAAACGAAGTGGAATCCAGGGGACAGGCTTTCTCACGCTCCCGGATTACGCTCGCGCTCCATCCGGGCTACGTTTGTAGAATTATGCTCAGGCCTTCGCCCCGTTACGGTTTCGGCCACCCCTTCCGGAACCCTGTCTACCGGAACCCTGCCTTCCACGCCCCCGGTCATCCCTGCGGGGCCGCTCCATTCTGACACGGCTCCTGGGATCGATTTTTGCCAGGATATCTGCGGATACCGGCTGCATCGGCATTTTATGACCGATGTACTTCTCGATATCCGGCAGAGAGAAGGAGAAAGTCTCACAGGCAAAACTGATGGCGTCTCCGCTGGCCCCGGCGCGTGCCGTCCTTCCGATGCGGTGCACATAGTCTTCCGCGTCGTCCGGCAGGTCGTAGTTGATCACATGGGTGACATTGGGGATGTGCAGTCCGCGGGCCGCCACATCCGTAGCCACCAATACCGGCAGTTCCCCGGTCTTGAACTGCTGCAACAGGCTCAGGCGTTTATTCTGGGGAACGTCGCCGGAAAGCACAGCGGCCTTGATACCGTTGCCCTCCAGGAAGCCCCAGACCAGATCGGCTCCGCGCTTGGTGTTGACGAAGACCATGGTCCGATGGGAATCCATGCGGCGCAGCAGGCCGATGAGCAGGGGAATCTTTTCGTCATTGCCGGTCATGTAGCAGGTCTGCACCACGTTGTCGGCAGTGATCTTGTCGTCTTTCACCGTTACCGACTCCGGGTTGTTCATATGCTCGTAGGCCAGTTCTTTCACCCGGTAAGAGAGGGTGGCGGAGAACAGCATACCCAGCCGATGCTGGGGTTCCGGACAGCGGCGCAGCATATAGCGGATGTCCTTGATGAACCCCAGATCGAACATCCGGTCCGCCTCGTCCAGCACAATGACCTGAATCGCCTTCAGGTCGTAGATGTGCTGTTTGAAATAATCTATCAGGCGCCCCGGTGTGCCGATCAGTATGTCCACCCCATCCTCCAGCTGGCGCCGCTGTTGCTCGTAACCGGTTCCGCCGAATACCAGCCCCAGCTTTAACCCGGTATGACTGCCCAGCACTTCGGCATCTTTGTGGATCTGGACCGCCAGCTCCCGGGTCGGCGCCAGCATCAGGGCGCGGGGTTGGTTGCGGCGGCGACTTTCCGCCGGGGGGTTGGTCAGCAAATGTTTAAAGGTGGTCAGCAGGAATGCGGCTGTCTTGCCGGTGCCCGTATGCGCCTGCCCTGCCACATCCTGTCCATCAAGGGCGATTGGCATCGCCTCGGCCTGGATCGGAGTGCACAGGGTGAACCCGGCGTCCTCGATGCCCTGCATGATTTCCGGGCTGAATCCGAAACTGTCGAATCTTACGTCTGTCAGATGTTTTTCACTCATAGCCGGCTAGGATACAGCAAATATCCCCTGTTTGGGCTTGCAAAACGAATAATATTGAGATCAAATACCCAATCGTATATTCCCGTGGGTCCGAATCCGGATTAGATCCCCCCCTTTAGATCCTCAGGTGATAAGGAACGCCGGTGCGGCCCCGCACATCCCGGTGGATTCCCAACAAGTTATTTGGAGTGACTCCTGTGAGTGAACAGATCGTTCATCTGAGTGATGATTCTTTTGAAACAGAAGTGCTCAAATCCAGTCAGCCAGTGCTGGTGGACTATTGGGCAGAGTGGTGTGGCCCCTGCAAGATGATTGCGCCGGCCCTGGACCAGATCGCAAGCGAATATTCGGGCAAGGTCAAGGTCGCGAAACTGAACATCGACGACAATCCCAATACGCCGCCGCGATACGGCATTCGCGGCATTCCCACCCTGATGCTTTTCAAAGACGGCGAGGTGGAGGCGACCAAGGTTGGCGCCGTATCCAAATCACAGCTCACGGCATTTATCGACAGCAATCTTTAAAGAACCTTTTTATTTAACAGCGGGGCGCACCGGGAACAGGACCCACAGTTTTCGTGCTGGGCCATTCGGTCGCCGTGCCCCAAACCGATCAGGATCATTTACCTGATCCTATTCCTCTACCCATCCCTACGGACATTTCTCGTCTGTATAAACCATTAAATTAAAAATATAGATATCAAGACATCATGAACCTCACCGAATTGAAGAAAATGCCCGTCGCCGAACTCGTGGAACTGGCACACACCATGAAAATCGAGGGCATGGCCCGGTCCCGCAAGCAGGACCTGATATTCGCCATCCTCAAAGCACATGCCAAGAAGGGGGAGGATATTTACGGTGACGGTGTGCTTGAGATCCTCCAGGACGGATTCGGCTTTTTGCGGGCCGCCGACAGTTCCTATCTCGCGGGGCCGGACGATATCTACGTTTCGCCCAGCCAGATCCGGCGATTCAGTCTGCGAACCGGCGACTCCGTTTCCGGAAAGATCCGCCCTCCGAAGGACAGCGAGCGCTACTTTGCCCTGCTCAAGGTCAGCGAGATCAATTACGACAAACCGGAAAATACCAAGAACAAGATCCTGTTCGAGAACTTCACGCCCCTGTTTGCCAACAAGAAGTTCACCCTGGAAGTGGGCAACGGCAGCACCGAGGACATCACGGCACGAACCATCGAACTGGTGGCGCCCATCGGCAAAGGGCAGCGCGGCCTGATCGTTTCGCCCCCCAAAGCGGGCAAGACCATGCTGATGCAGAATGTGGCCCAGTCCATCGGCCACAATCACCCGGAGAGCCACCTGATCGTGCTGCTCATCGACGAACGCCCGGAAGAGGTGACGGAAATGAAACGCTCGGTGCGGGGTGAGGTGATCTCATCGACCTTTGACGAGCCGGCGGCGCGCCACGTCCAGGTAGCGGAGATGGTGATCGAGAAGGCCAAGCGGCTCGTGGAACACAAGATGGACGTGGTTATTCTGCTCGACTCCATTACCCGCCTTGCCCGAGCCTACAACACCGTCATACCGTCATCCGGGAAGGTGCTGACGGGCGGTGTGGATGCCAATGCACTGCAGCGCCCCAAGCGCTTTTTCGGGGCTGCCCGCAACGTGGAAGAGGGCGGCAGCCTGACCATCATAGCGACGGCCCTGGTCGAGACCGGGTCGCGTATGGACGACGTCATCTACGAGGAGTTCAAGGGTACCGGCAACATGGAGATTCATCTGGACCGCCGGATTGCGGAGAAACGGATATTCCCGGCGATCAACATCAATCGCTCCGGCACCCGCCGTGAGGATCTGCTCATGAAGCCCAACGATCTGCAGAAGATGTGGATCCTGCGCAAGATACTCCACCCAATGGACGAACTGGCAGCAATGGAGTTTCTCTTCGACAAGCTGAAGGTCACCAAGACCAATGAAGAGTTTTTCGAGGCGATGCGGCGTTAGCATCGGGAATCCGGGCAGTTAGATTAAGCATAAGAACCCGGCATGAACCGGTGGGATAAACCCAGAAAGGCGATGATACTGGCGGCGGGGCGCGGGGAGCGCATGCGCCCCCTCACCGACACCACCCCAAAACCGCTGCTGAAGGTCGGCGGTAAACCCATCATCCACTATCACCTTGAGTCCCTGGCCCGGTCGGGAATCCACCGTCTGGTGATCAATCACTCCTACCTGGGCGCGGATATCGAAGAGCATCTGGGGGATGGCAGCCGTTGGGGGCTGTCGATTCAATACTCGCCGGAACCCGTTGCCGCCCTGGAGACAGGCGGCGGTATTCACAACGCCCTGGGGTTGTTGGGCGATGGGCCTTTCCTTGTAATCAACGGCGATGTCTGGACCGATTACGATCTTTCCCAGACCGGCTGTCCTGCCGGACAGCTGGCGCATCTCATACTGGTGGACAACCCGGCCCATAATCCGGAAGGTGACTTTTCGTTGCAAAACGGCATCGTATCCAGCGATCCGGGCGATCTGTTGACCTTTAGCGGATTGGGTGTATATCGGGCCGCGCTCTTCAGCGATTGTGAGGGGGGCGCCTTTCCTCTGGCGCCCCTGTTGCGAACCGCCGCCGCAAACGGCAAGGTAAGCGGTGAGCAATTCCACGGCAGGTGGATCGATGTGGGTACGCCGCAGCGGCTCAAAGAACTGGATGATATGCTGACCAGAGCTTGATCAGAACGGCGCGGTCTGGCAAAGGTCCTGGGTGCAGCGTCATGGCCCCGACATGGCTGGGTTGACTGAAGCTTACCTGGTCAATCAGGAGTCGGGAAAACCGGTGCATGAATGGACTGTATAATGATGCGCATAGTGTTAACAGGTCCTAAGTGATACCTATTTTGTCTTCCATGCTGAAGGAGCTTGATCACCTGCCCGCGGGATTATTGGATCTCGATGCGACCCAGCTCATCTCAATGCTGCCGGGGCCCACGTTGATTCATCTCGCCGGACGCCGGGAGCCTTCGTTGTTCGTTACGGTGCTCATGCACGGCAACGAAACCACGGGCTGGGAGGCGGTCCGTTCGCTTCTGCGCCGCTATCTGGTGGGCGACTCGCTCGGGGAACTGCCCCGTGGGCTGAGTCTCTTCATCAGCAATGTCTCTGCCGCCCGGTTTGGCCTGCGCAGTCTGGATGACCAGCCGGACTACAACCGCATCTGGCCGGGCTGCGAATCGGGTGGAACCCCGGAGCACGGCATGATGCAGCGGGTTATGGATATCATGCGCAGGCGCGGCCTGTTCGCCAGCATCGACGTCCACAACACCACCGGACTCAACCCCCACTACGCCTGCGTCAACCTGATCGACCACCGGTTTCTGCATCTGGCAACCATGTTCAGCCGCACCGTGGTCTATTTCCTCAGGCCCTGCGGCGTGCAGTCCATAGCAATGGCGAAGTTCTGCCCCTCTGTCACCCTGGAGTGCGGCAAACCGGGCCAGTCCTATGGGGTTGAACACGCGGCGGAGTACCTGGACTCATGCCTGCACCTCGCAGCGCACCCGGAGCACCCTGTGGCGCCCCACGATATCGATCTTTTCCATACGGTGGCCATCGTGAAAGTGCCGGATGAACTCACCTTCAGTTTCGGTGAACCCGGGGTCGATCTGCAGTTCGCCGGGGACCTGGACTACCTGAATTTCCGGGAACTGTCCCGTGGCACAACCCTTGGACGCGTAAAGCCAGGCAACGGCGTCGGTATCACCGTGTGTGACGAAAAGGGAAAGGATGTCACCGGGCGCTATTTCGTGGTAGAGGACGACCAACTCCTGCTCAGGGTCCCCGTCATGCCCTCCATGTTGAGCAAGGATCACCGGGTGGTTCGCCAGGATTGCCTCTGTTATCTCATGGAGCGCTACGACGATCATTTAGAGGGGGCCGAGGGCCAGGGAAGGGCCAAGGGCCTGTGAAGAAGGGCCAAGGGAAGAAGGGCCAAGGGCCTAGGTAAGATAAAGCTAAATTTACGCGGCCTGTGTCGGGCGCAGTGAAACTCTGTTTTTTTTGTGTGGATAACAGTATTGACCGGCGTTTTGCTTTGCTCAGCGCATTCGGATACGATCCTTGGCCCTTGGCCCTTGGCCCTTGGCCCTTGGCCCTTGGCCCTTGGCCCTTGGCCCTTGGCCCTTGTTTTAATCCTCCAGGTTCGCTAATATTCGCGCTCTTTGTCGACCGTTTTTATGTAGATTTTCTGGAGCCGTTCAGATGACGACTGTAAGTGCAAAACCCGCTGAGGTTCAGCGTGGATGGTATCTGGTGGACGCCAGCGAAAAGACGCTTGGGCGTCTGTCTACCGAGATCGCACGCCGGTTGCGCGGGAAGCATAAGCCGGAATATACCCCCCACGTCGATACGGGGGACTACATCGTGGTGGTCAACGCCGAAAAGATCCGGGTCACCGGCAACAAGCTGAAGAACAAGATG
>JAQYVO010000246.1 GCA_030145425.1 Chromatiales bacterium
ACAGGGCCGGGAAGCACATCCCCAGACATAACCTCGAGATATTGAACGATACCGCAGGTTCAGGAGACATACCATGAGAGTCGCTGTATTGGGAGGCACCGGTTTCGTCGGGCGCTATATCGTGGACGAACTGCTTCGACAGGGCCATTCGGTCAATCTCCTGATTCGTCCCGGCAGCGGGCACATGGCGCCGGAATCCGACAACTGCACATTGATTGCCGGAGATCTGGACGACTCCGCGGCACTGGAGCAACTTGTCGCCGACAGCGATGCCGTGATCTACAGTGTGGGTATTCTCAGGGAGTTCCCGGAGCAGGGAATAAGCTTTCAGGCACTGCACTATGATGGTGTGGTGCGTGTCGCGCTGGCGGCCGAACAGGCCGGTACGAAACGTTTTCTGCTGATGAGCGCCAATGGCGTCAAGCCCAACGGCACCGGTTATCAAAGGACCAAACATGCCGCCGAGGAACATCTCAGAAAGTTGGGACTGGACTGGACTATTTTTCGTCCTTCCGTGATTTTCGGAGACCCCAGGGGAGGCATGGAGTTTGCCAGTCACCTCAAACAGGAGATCATCGACTCCCCGCTGCCCGCCCCCCTGTTCTACCCCGGACTGATACCCTGGCGGTCGGGAGAATTCATGCTCTCCCCGGTGCATGTGCAGGACGTTGCGACGGCCGTTGTCGGCGTACTGGAAAGGGAAGATGCCTCGGAGCGAGTGTTTCACCTTTGCGGGCCGTCAACCCTGACCTGGAAGGACATCCTTTACATCCTGTCGGAGGCCTGCGGAAAATCCAAGCTCATGCTGCCCACACCTGCCCTGGGGCTGGGCATAGCCGCTTCGGTAATGGAGCGATTCTCCTGGTTTCCCCTGACAAAAGACCAACTGACCATGTTGATGGAAGGTAACAGTTGTGACGGCAGGGAGATCTTCGACATGCTGGGTATCAAACCGACCGACTTCGAGGTGGACAATCTCGCTTACCTGAAGCAGTCCAGTTAATGCCTTCTACTGGACTCAGGAAACAGTGACCTCTTAGAACCCCTCCAGGTCGTTCATGATAGATATACGCATCGACTCCCGGCGCGCCGGTATTTTCGCCGCCACGGGGGCCTTCCTTATCTGGGGCTTCTCCCCCATCTATTACCGCGCAGTGGGCGTGGCGCCGGCCCTTGAGATAGTGGCACACCGGGTCATCTGGTCGCTGGTTTTTACGTTGCTGCTCGTCGGACTGAGCGGTCAATTGAAACAGGTGCTGAGTATTTTCAGGGACGTCCGGGTTCTCGGTACGCTCTTGCTGAGCTCCCTGCTGGTCTCCGCCAACTGGCTTGCCTTTATATGGGCAGTCAACAACGAACGTGCATTGGAAGCCAGCATGGGTTATTTCGTATTTCCCATCGTCATGGTCGCACTGGGCGGCATATTTCTGAAGGAGCGGCTGAGCGTCGGTCAGCTTGTTGCGCTGTTGCTGGTCGTGTTGGGTGTAATCAATCTATTGTTCGGGTATTCCCAGTTTCCCTGGATAGCCCTGCTGCTCGCCGGATCCATGGGTTGCTATGGTCTGGTGCGAAAAACGGTGGCAGTCGAGGCACTTCCCGGACTGACCATGGAATGCCTGCTGCTCAGCCCGGTTGCACTGGGTTACCTGATAATTTTGTATGCCAACGGTGAGCTGGTATTCGGTTCGATAAGTCCCGGCTTTGATCTGCTTCTTGCCTGCTCCGCCCTGATGACTGCCCTGCCCCTCATACTTTTTACAGCAGCAACCAGAATTCTGCGTCTGGGTACGGTGGGATTGCTGCAGTATCTCAACCCAACCTGTCAGTTTCTGCTGGCCGTGCTGCTGTTTCGTGAACCCTTCACTCAGGCACATTGGATCACCTTTCTGCTGATCTGGTCCGGGCTGGTCTTGTTTACCCTGGATTCAAGAAAGGGCAGATCAGCGAATTAGCCCCAGATAAGAGACCATTGCCGGGCGATCGGGAATTGCCGAATAGCGAACGAAGGGGTTATATTTACCGGAACCACAATCGAACATTCAGAATCACGCGGCAGTGTGAGAGATCTATTTCCATGAACAGCATACTGAGGCGACTGCCTCTTATCGCGGGCGGCTGTATGCTGCTTTTCATAAACGCACAGGTCCACGCGACCCATGCCTCCCCCGATGCCGGCGATGCGCCCGAGGGCCTGAACTGGACGTATCAGGGAGAAAACGGGCCGGAACACTGGGGACGCCTGTCGGAGCGTTTCGCCTCCTGCAACACGGGACAGAATCAATCGCCCATCGAGATCCAGGGCGCCCGGCTCGAACGACTTCCGAACCTTTCGTTCAGCTACCGCAGCAGCCCCCTTACCATTGTCAACGACGGTCACACAATCCGGGTGGTTTATGATCCTGGGAGTTACCTGATTCTGGGTTCCAGGCGCTATGAGCTGCGACAATTCCACTTTCACACGCCGAGCGAACACAGGATTAAGGGGAAGCAAGCGGATATGGTGATGCACCTGGTTCACCAGAATCGCGGAGGCGAGATCGTCGAGGTGGCAGTGCCGATAAGGGCGGGCATGCGTCGCAACGCGATGATGGAGCGGCTCTTGAGCTATCTGCCGAAGCAGCCGGGTGAGCGCGAGTATTACCGAAACGTGGGCATCAAACCGATTTTTCTGATGCCCTCGGACCGCAGTTACTACACCTATAAAGGCTCAATGACTGAACCACCCTGTAGCGAAAACGTTACCTGGATCCTGCTGAAGACCCCTCTGGAGGTTTCCGCGCGGGATATCGAGCGTTTCCGAAGAATCCTGGGACAGAATAACCGGCCGATTCAGGCAATCAATTCCCGCGCCGTTCTCACCGGTCGCAGATAAAGTGGGTAGATTGCCCTTGTAGGGCCGAATTCATTCGGCCAACAAGGAGACGTCGTTCGCCGTGGGTTGTGATGCCTGATCATTTACATTGGTCGAATGAATTCGACCCTACGGTTCTGATTACTACCCGAGCAGCAGCTTGTCGTCTCAGACAAGCAATTCCCACGCTGTTCTCATCGGTCACAGGCAAAGTGGGTAAATTGCCGGTGTAGGGCCGAATTCATTCGGCCAACAAGGAGTGCTCATTCGCCTGGGGTGTGATGCCTGATCATTTACATTGGTCGAATGAATTCGACCCTACGGTTCTGAGCACTACCCGGGCAGCAGCTTGTCGTCATCGAGCTGCTGCCCGTTGACCTGCTCGAACATGTGCAGAAGATCCTCTACTTTCAAGCCCCTGCGTTCTTCGCCGGCAAACTCCCGACCATTCCAATTGAATAAATTTCTCCAGAGTACCTGATAAAGGGGGAACAGAAAGACCAGCCCAGCCGCGAATAGGTGGAACTTCGACCCTGACTGGGTAAAATCATGGGTAAGACTTTATCTTTTGATCACCTTAGATGAACGAACTGGCAATATCGATCAGGCAGGCCCATTGGCCGGATGAAGAAGCCGCACTCAGGAGAGTGAGAACTTCGGTCTTCGTTAAAGAACAGCGCGTTCCGCCCGATCTTGAGTGGGACAACCATGAAGCTTCAGCCATTCACTTTCTGGCCGAGGACCCGGATGGCAAGCCGGTTGGAACCGCGAGGCTGCTCTCCAACGGTCAGATCGGACGGATGGCAGTTCTGAAATCCTGGCGCAAAGCAGGTGTTGGCACTGCGCTCCTCGGAGCCGCATTGGAGATCGCCAGGCAGAAAGGGCTGCCTGCACCCTTCCTCAATGCCCAGGTTTCGGCGATTGCCTTTTACCGCCGCATGGGATTCAACGAAACGGGAGAGGAGTTCATGGAGGCTGGCATCGCCCACCGAAGAATGGAGTTACAGCATAATGGCTGAGAAAGATAAATCAGAGGCAGAGCCGTTGCTTGGCAAGAGTGCGGGAATCATTCCTCTCCACGACATCGAGGGCTTTCGCAAAATATCCCGTCATATGGTGGAACAGGCAACGCGGCAACTGGATATATTTACCTATGACCTGGATTCCCGGGTATACGACAAAAAATCCTTCCTGAAGGCAGTCAAGGAGCTTGCCCTCTCCACCGGAAACGTCCGTATACGCATTCTGTTGCAGAACAACGAACGGGTTCAAAAGGAGGGGCACCGGCTTGTGGGCCTTGCCCGCAAGCTTCCCAGCCGTATGGAAATTCGCCGCCACAACCCCGAATACATAGATCACGGTGAAAACTTCATGGTGGTTGACGCTACAGGATATGTGAGACGCAGACAGCACAATCAGTATGAAGGGGAAGCGGACTTCAATGATCGGCGCAGGGCCGAGAGCTACCGGGATCTGTTCGGTGCGATCTGGGAGTCCAGTGAACCCGATTCGGAACTTCGGATTATAGGCATTTAGGGGCTGTTAACACTATGAAAATCATTGCCTTGCTACTTTTTCTGATAGGCACGCCGGTACTGGCGGACTACCCGCTGGAAATCATAGAACTCAAGGGGAGGCAGGTCGAAGAGATCATTCCGATTATCCGGCCGCTGGTGGGAGAGGACGGGGCTGTCACCGGGATGAACAATCAGCTCATCATCCGTACTTCAGAAGAAAATCTGAGAGAGATCCGCAGAATTCTTGAGCAGGTGGACCGGGCACCCCGCCGGCTCGTGGTGTCGGTGCGCCAGGGGGTGGATGACCAGACAGGAGCCCGAAAACTCGCGGCGGATGTAAATGTGATGGTAGGCAAGAACACCAAAATCATCGTCGGGCGTCCAACCGGGGAGGATTCGGTGAAACTTACCGCACGCAAGTCCACCACCCGAAGTGATCTTGACGTCACCCACCGGGTCCAGACCCTGGAGGGATATCCCGCCTTTATCGCCACAGGCAAGGCAGTACCCATACATAGTTACCGCCGATATCGGGGCAGTCCTTACCCCGGAGGCGAATTCTCTACCCAATACAGAAATGTCACCACGGGATTCTATGTCACTCCCAGGCTGAATGGCGACCGGGTCACCCTTGAAGTCAGTCCTCACATGGAAAGGCTGGGCAGAATGGAGAGAACCTTTGATATTCAGCGTGCCAGTACCGTGGTTTCCGGCTCCCTGGGTGAGTGGATAGCTATCGGTGGCACTGCACGGTCCGGCGGTGGCGATGGGACGGGCATAGCCCGAAGCGTTACCACACGAAACCGGCAACAACGCGATATCTTCATCAGGGTTGAAGAGCGCCGCTGATCCTTCTGCCGGCCACCCGCTCCAGGCCCGGTACAACCCGACAGTAAAACAACAGGAACAAAAACATGGCAGACGAGCCACAGCTACCCGAAGTACCTGAATTACCTGACATCCCCGAGGCCGCAGAGATCAGCGAGTTCGTATCGACCTATGTCATACCCTGGTCGATCAACATCTTTTTCGCCATCGCGATCTTCATCATCGGCCGCTGGGTGGTGAAGATCATTGCCAACCTGATTAAAAAAGCACTCACAAAGGCAAAGATGGATGTCATTCTTGTCAACTTCGTCACATCCATCATCAACACCCTGCTGCTGCTGTTCGTCATCATCGCTGCACTCAATCAGCTCGGAGTCAACACGACATCTCTGATCGCCCTGCTCGGTGCCGCCGGCCTGGCTATCGGCCTGGCCCTTCAGGGGTCTCTGCAGAACTTCGCCTCCGGCGTCATGCTGATTGTGTTTCGCCCCTTCAAGAATGGGGATTTCGTGGAGGCCGCCGGCACCGCGGGTGTGGTCGAAAAGATTTCGATCTTCACCACAGTGATGCGCACCGGCGACAATCGGGAGATCATCATCCCCAACGGTAAAATCTACAGCGATAACATCACCAACTATTCAGCCCGGGCAACAAGGCGCATCGATATGGTGTTCGGCATTGGATATGGCGACGACATAAGGAAGACGAAGGAAGTGCTCAACGCCCTGATAGAGTCCGATGATCGGATACTGAAGGATCCGGCTCCGCTGGTCGCCGTGGGTGAATTGGCCGACAACAGCGTCAATTTTCTCGTTCGGCCCTGGGTCAATAGTGCCGACTACTGGTCAGTAAAGTTAGACCTCACCGAGAAGGTCAAGCTGGCCTTCGACGAAAACGG
>JAQYVO010000292.1 GCA_030145425.1 Chromatiales bacterium
TGCCAGTATACGTGAGAATTGTATGAAAAGCGTCGTTGTGGGAGTATGCAGTGGATCACAGAAGCATGTAGATTTGGTTTTGAACAGCGTTATTAAACCTGCACTTCCAGCACAATGAGTTTCGCCTCAGTACAAGATTCATCTCCGCACTCGACTGACCGGGTCCGCATACTCCCGGTTGAGAACAAAAAGGATCTGAAGCGGTTTATTCGCGTACCCTGGACTATCTACGCCGACGATCCCCAATGGGTTCCGCCGTTGGTTATTGAACGCGCCGAACACCTGTCACCGAAGAATCCTTACTTTGAACATGCCAGTTGGCAGGCTTGGGTAGCCGTAAGAGGCGAGCGGCCTGTCGGACGCATCACCGCCCAGGTGGATCGGCTGCGTCTGGAGAAATTCCAGGATGCTACCGGCTCCTTTGGCTTTCTGGAGGCGGTGGATGACCCGGAGATCTTTGCCGCACTGACAGAGACCGCGAGTGACTGGCTCAGGCAGAAGGGAATGAAGCGGATTCAGGGGCCGTTCAATCTTTCCATCAATGATGAATGCGGCCTGCTGGTGGAGGGGTTTGATGCGCCACCTTCAGTGATGATGGGACATGCCAGGCCCTACTATGACGGCAGGCTGGAGACACTTGGCTTCAGCAAGGCAAAGGATTTTTTTGCCTACCGGGTGGACCCGGATTTCGTTGTTCCCAGGGCCATGAAGAAACTGACTGCAAGAACCTCGGGACGGATCACCACCAGGCCTTTGGAGAGATCGCGGCTGAAGGAGGATCTGGCCGTATTGCATGATCTCTTCAATGACGCCTGGGCCGACAACTGGGGTTTCGTACCCTTCACCCACGCCGAGTTTGATGAATTGGGAAAGAATCTGTCGCATCTGGTGGATGGCGATTACATACAGATAGCCGAGCTGGACGGTGAGCCCGCAGCCATGATCGTCGCGTTGCCCAATCTGAACGAGGCGGCCCGGGACCTGGACGGTCGGTTATTGCCGCTGGGATGGCTGAAGCTTCTCTGGCGACTCAAGAGACATAAGCTGAAAACGGCGCGCGTCACCCTGATGGGCGTGCGTAAGAATGTTCAGAACAGTTTGGTGGGCATGGCTCTGGCCTACGCGGTAATTGACGCGGTGCGACTTGCGCTCATCGATCGCGGGGTGAACGAAGTAGAGATGTCATGGATCCTCGAGGAAAACACCAGCATGCGTAATATCATCGAATCCCTGGGAGGCGAGGCCTACAAGCGGTATCGCATTTACCAGAAGGACCTGGTCTGAGTCCGTGACCTTTCCCTATGTTGGTGAGCCATTCACTGCATTGGTCATGGCGGCGGACAGGAACCCGGACGACCCGGTTGCGCGTGCGGCAGGGGTCAGGTGCAAGGCCCTGACTCCGGTTGGCGGCACGCCAATGGTGTTCAGGGTACTCGAAGCCCTGGAACAGAGCAGTGAGGTTGGCCCGAGGCTGCTGTGCGGACCACCCCGCGCAATACTGGACAATGAAGAAACATTGCGTGCGGGTGTGGATGCCAGGGACTATTCCTGGATCGAAAGCGAGGACAGCCCCAGTGCCAGTGTCGCTGCCGCCCTTGGCATAGTGGGACACACACAGCCGGTGCTTTTGACCACGTCGGATCATGCGCTGCTGAATGATCGGACTGTTGATTTTTTCTGCCGTAAGGCACGGGAATCCGGGTATGACCTGCTCGTCGCCCTGGCGCCCCATCACCTGATAACAACGGCTTTCCCCTCCGTAAGAAGAACAGTGCTCAGGTTCAGTGACCAGGCCTGCTGCAGCTGCAATCTGTTTGCCTTCATGACCCCTGCCTCACACAGCGTGGCCGGATTCTGGTCAAAGGTGGAGAGTCAGCGCAAGAAGCCCTGGCGGGTGATGAGCATCCTGGGC
>JAQYVO010000332.1 GCA_030145425.1 Chromatiales bacterium
TGGCGGCCAGTCACATATGGCCAAGGTCTCTCTGGAGTTTGTCGACAGCGAAGACCGTCATGAGTCCTCCGACCTGGTTCTCAATCGAGTGCGTAATGCCCTGAGTAATTTCACCGGTGCGGAAATCAAGGTCGAGAAAGAAAAAGAAGGGCCGCCGACCGGGGCGCCGGTAAGTATCGAAGTCAGCGGTGAAAATGTCGTCATTCTGGAAAGCCTGGTCAGCCAGGCCCGTGAAAGAATTAAAGGCATCCCGGGTCTCGTCGATCTCAAGGATGACTTTGCGCGGGCCAAGCCGGAGATCCGTGTACTGGTGGATCGTGAAAAAGCCACTCTTTTAGGGCTCTCTACGGCTGATATCTCGGTGTTGGTCAAGGCAGCCATCAGTGGCAGCAAGATGGGGGTCTACCGCCAGGGCAAGGATGAGTACGATATCATCGTGCGCCTTCCGGAAGAGCGTCGCCAGTCGATCGCCGACATCGAGAGCCTGCTGGTGCCGACCAATATCGGCTCACCGGTACCTTTGACGACGGTGGCAAAATTGGAGATTGGAGCCGGCTTCGGCTCGATCCGACATATCGACCAGAAACGGGTGGTGACTATCTCTGGTAATACCTCCGGTCGCAACAGCAACGATGTCCTCGTCGATGTACAAAACGCTTTGTCGGGCATCGATCTGCCTGGCGGCTACCGCATCGATTATTCCGGTGAACAGGAAGAGCAACAGAAAGCCTCCGCCTTCCTCGCCAAGGCTTTCGTGATCGCACTGTTCCTGATTGTTCTGGTGCTTATTACCCAGTTCAACTCGATCTCGCAGACCTTTATCGTTATGACCAGCGTGGTTCTCTCCTTGTCAGGCGTTTTCCTCGGCTTGATCCTGACCATGACCAACTTCGGTATCATCATGACCGGGATCGGTGTGATCTCGTTGGCCGGGGTCGTGGTCAACAACGCCATCGTCCTGATCGATTACATCAACCAGCTACGACGGCAGGGGGTGGAACTTTACGAAGCGCTGCTGCGTGCCGGTCTGGTCCGTTTCCGTCCGGTCATGCTGACTGCTATTACCACCATCCTCGGTTTGATGCCGATGGCGGTTGGTGTCAGCTTTGACTTCCGCAACCTCTCAATGATCGTTGGTGGCGAGTCGGCACAGTGGTGGGGACCGATGGCTGTCGCGGTCATCTTCGGTCTAGCAATCGCTACCTTGTTGACCCTGATCGTCGTGCCGGTTCTTTACGCGGTCTTCGCTCGTATCAAGGAGTCTATGGCCAAGCGTTTTCAGGTGGAGACTCAAGTGTGAATAATTATGGGGACACAATGGAAGTCATATTGTGTCCCCATAATTATGCCTATGCTAAGATGCCGGAAAGCTTTTACCGCAGAGCTTTCTGAGTAAATATTAAAATCGTTTTTCTCTGCGTCTTCGCGCCTTTGCGTTAATTTGTTTGGGTTTGGGTTGTCTGCCAGAAAAAGAGGAACATTGAATACATCAGATTCAGACATCGTTTTCATGCAGGCTGCTATGGCAGAAGCCGACATTGCCCACTCTCTCGGTGAGGTGCCGATCGGTGCTGTCGTCGTCTTCGAAGGCGAGATCATTGGCCGTGGCCACAACCTGCGCGAAACCAGCAATGATCCCACCACCCACGCCGAGATGGTTGCGATTCGCCAGGCCGCCGAAAAGATCGACCACTGGCGATTGCTCGAAACCACGCTCTATGTAACTTTGGAACCATGCGTGATGTGCATGGGCGCGATTATCCTGGCGCGGATTCCGCAATTGGTTTACGCCTGTCGTGATCCGCGTGCAGGGGCTGTTGGGTCGATTTATGATTTCGCTCAAGACGAACGCTTCAATCACAAAGTCGAAGTCACCGAAGGTGTTCTGGGTGAGGAATGCAGCCAGATGTTGAGTGGATTTTTTAAAGAATTAAGAGCTGGAAAAAAATCGAAAAAGACTTTATAAAGGGTCTCCCAAACAAAACACCCTCGGAGGGGTGTCCGAGCGGCCGAAGGTGACAGACTCGAAATCTGTTGTAGCGCAAGCTACCGTGGGTTCGAATCCCACCCCCTCCGCCAATAAAATCAGGTAGTTAAGAAGCAACTTTGATGAAACTTTCCTGACGGCAGTGGCCGTTCCCGTGAAAACGGGG